>JAUILH010000221.1 GCA_030433115.1 Bacteroidia bacterium
GGTTGGTGTAGGAGGAGGTGCGTCTTACACACCTGAAAGAGGTGCATGGGGGTTGAAGGCGGGAACCGTTCTTGGTATTCAGCCTAATGCAGATATGGTCAATGCCAACCTAGGACTTGAAGCCGAATTTTCAGCCAATGGAGGATTGCGACGAGTTGAATTAGATGGTGAAGCCTTTATCATGCGGGCTCCGGCCATAGGTAGAAGTCAGAGTGGAGGCTCCGAGGCAATAAAGCTTGCGGGATCCCTCGTATATAACCGGCGGACCTCTACATTATCAGGAACTTTTGGATACCGTGTGGCAGTTCCAGCTAGCTTCCCTCTAATCTTAGCAGAAAAGCTTTCTCCTCCAAGTATAGAATTTCAATTTGGTGGAGCCGATGACTGGCATATTTATCTAGGTCAACCTGCAGCAGATGGAGGGTTTGGTCCGATGATTGGGTTCAATTTCGGAATTCCGTTTAGAATTTTAGGTAAGAATTTTCGACCTGGCTTTGATGCCAATACCTACTTCTGTATAGGATCAACAGTTCCCGCACCTCCTCCATTACCAAGGGCTGTCGTACGACATGTTGGTCAAATGGGTGGTGGTGGAGCTCATAATGTAGCTGGAGTAGCCTTTGGAGTCCATGCGGCTTTCAATATGCCGAGAGCTACATTTAAAATCATGAAGTGTGGTGTCGGGTTTAGAGCCAGTGCAGGGGCCGGTTTTGATGCACATTTAGGACACTACGCTGGGTTCACATGCAATGGGCGGCAAAACTTTGGTGTGAATAATTGGTATGCCAAAGGACAAGCCTATGTCTATGGAGAGGCCAGGCTTGATGGTGAAATCCTAGGAATTGATTTTGACATATTGGAAGTTGGTTTTGCTTCTGCCGTTAGGGCAAAAGCACCCAATCCTATTTGGTTGAGCGGAGTGGTTTCTGTATTTGTTGACCTACCCATTGTAGATGGCTACCGATTCAGACGTGGCTTTACCGTTGGAGAGGCCTGTACAATTGAGGACGATGAAGAAGCCAATCGTCAGCGATTGGAGGATGAAGCCCAAGAAATGGATTTGATCACATCCGTCAGTGTTTCACAGGATGAAGAGGTAGATATCTTAGACAGAGACTTCCAGGTTAATGCGACATTCTTGAAAATTCCAGGTCACTCATATTTATTAAGGTATGGTAATGAAATGCTTTGGTACCGAATCAATTATGACTTTGACATTTATGATGTTACCGGAGGAAGAAGGCAAAGACTAGATAATCCTGAGGATTTTAGACATTTTGTATTTCGCCACAATCATGAACTGGCCATCTTTAACAATTCGGGTGTTGATGGACAACCTCTCTTAGCTCAGGGTAGAACCTACGAGGTGGTGATTAGAGCGGTATTGGAAGCGACAGAAAATGCTAGGGATCCGTATCAACCCATGCTTGATGACGATGGTAATCCAGTCAGAGACGAAGTCTCTGTCAGGTTTGAAACCTCAGAATTTGAGGACCTATTTATTCGTAACGTTCAAAACGTCATACCGAAAGTCAATGAAAGATACTTCCATCCGGGAGATGTCTATCAATACCAAGCTTTTATTAATTATCGCGAACGAGGTCTACTGAATGCTTTCGGACCAAATGCAGAAGTCCAAGTACGGTTTACAGATGTTGGTTCAGGAAATGTGACAGTAAGCGGTGCCACTTGGTCGGTACAGCAAGATTATGAACAAATTATTTACTCCGTCTCAAGTTTATCGAATGGAGTAAGATATAGAATGGACATTGTTGTTACACCTGAGGGAGGTAATCCATCCATCATCTATACTCAGCATTTCTCCACAAGCCTCTATGAAAGATTACATCTCAAGGTCCAAGCCATCTCGGACGATGTGACTGTAAGACGGACAATACTTGGCTTAAATGGTGAATCATCTTACAGCATCAATTTTGACATTGATGAGCCATTTGACCTTGAAACGGAACCAATTAGATTGGAATATATGACAGACAAACCGAGATCAGCGTGGGAGAGATATCGAAATGCTTTGGTTGAGTTAGCTACTAATTATGGCTTTATTAATGATTTGTCAATACCTCAAGAATTTTCATTTGTTGATCCACCTCAGCCTCCACAACAACAGGGCGGCGGCGGTGGTGGCGGGCCTTTTGGCTTCCAGTTGCCTAATTTCCGAATTAACTATCCCGTCGTTGCTCCTGGACTTACATTCAACTGGATACCCGATGATTATCTAATGGCAATAAGGAGACGCGGGCAAATGAATCCAATAATCCTGAGTACAAAACAAAATCAAAAATTATTGACCGACCCGTTTATTCCTATTCGTGATGCCAATCAACAATTGGATATCAGACTTTACGTGGAAGGAAAAAATATAGAAAAATCATTCAGCTTTAGAATATAGAAAAATGAATATCAAATTATTATCAATCGCATTTTTGCTTTGCCTTAGTTGGCAAAGCCATTCACAAGAGCTCGGTGTCATGTCAAAGAATACTGATACAGGAGTTAAATTAAAATTCATTCCAATTACAGGAATGGACTGGTTGGAAAGCATCAAGCATGGCTTCATCATCGAAAGAAGAAATGAAGGCTCAGAAGCATTTACTAAATTGACTTCTGACCCTTTATTCCCTTTGTCTCAAAATGAATGGCTAAATCTTGACAATGGAGATCAGCTCTATGAAGTATATGAAAATTGTATTTCTGTGGCCATGGAAGTTGAGGAGTCTTCTTCAATGGAGCAAGCTTTAATAAAAAGTCAAAAATTAGAAAATGAATATCCGTTCTTTTTCCTCTTGACGACTCGTGTGCCCCAATTTTCTCAAGGTTCCGGATTGGAGTTTACTGATCAAACGGCAAAATTGGGAGAAACCTATGAATATCGTATTAGTGTCGTTACACCATATGATACTCTTAGCAATTTACATTCTCATTATTATTCATCAGAGGAGATTGCATCACCTGAGTTCGACTTTACTTTTTTAAAAAATAAAGTCAATTTTCAGTGGCCGCATCAAAAGGATGGCATAATCGTTTCATACAACTTAATTCGTTCTGTTAATAAATCGGGAGGTCTGGCCATTAACCAGGCCCCCCTTTATTACAATTCGAAATTAGCTCAATCGGATACCGTCAGAAACATCACACCTCAACACATATTATATTCTGATAGTCTAGAAGAAAATGAAGTGAAATATTACGCGCTTCAAGGCATTGATGTTTGGGGTGAGCCGTGTGGAATGACAGAGTGGAAAAAAGTCAGAATGCCAGATTTGACCCCTCCTGCTCAAGTCTATCATATCGAAGTAGAAGATCATGGCGATAGAAGTGTCACTGTCAAGTGGAATTATCAAGCCAATGAACCAATATTGGGATACTTGACCTACGTCGCGGAAGATGAAGACGGACCGTATAGGCAGTTGAATGAGGACTACATACTCGAAAGTGAGATTACCATTACAGACCTTATTGAATTAGGAGATAACTATTTCAGAATAGCGGTCGTAGATACGAGTTTCAATTACTCTATTTCCAATCCCAAATATTTTCATATTGAAAATGTATTACCTCCCGAACCACCAGAAAATGTCGTTTGGCAAGTCGACAGTTTTGGTGTGGTCAGCCTAGATTGGGACGATAGCAAAGCAGAAGATATCAAGGGGTATGTTGTGCTGAGCAGCTACAAAAGCAATCAGACCTTTGTGAGTTTGACGCCTAGAGTTCTGACGAATTCAGAGTTTACCGACACCATACCATTAGATCAGATAAGTCGTAATCGGTATTATATCATTGCTTCAGTTGATGTGAGTTTCAATTACTCTGCCTTTTCAGATACCATTTTAGTTATAGCCCCAGACACCATTTCGCCCGCTGTCCCAGTGCTACGGAAAATAGCCAGAGAAGAAGGACATTATAACATTGATTTTATACAAAGTGCAAGTGAAGATGTTCAAGCCTATCAATTGCATTTTTATCAAAATGGCACATGGGTGTCATCACAAACTCACGAAAAGGTGGAAGAACCCTGGTCCATTAATGCCGACCAACTTGAGGAAGGTTCATATTGTTTGACCGCTATTGATTCAAGTGGCAATAATTCTATTAAAAGCAATG
>JAUILH010000222.1 GCA_030433115.1 Bacteroidia bacterium
GCAGAGACCCTTCAGGGGTCATCGCTAAAACAGATGTATATGTCTGGAAAATTAAAGTTAAATCAGCTATCTCCGGAGAAGAAAAAGAGTATGTTGGACATGTGACTTTGTTAAAATAATAACAGTTTAACCACAATGTATTGATGACCACCTAATATGGTGGTCATTTTTTTTTCAGACAACCTTTTTGGCTTATATTCGTCTTAGTATAAACTCAGTAGCTCTCAACATGAAACAAATTATTCTACTATCACTGCTAGCACTGGTGTTCAGCTCGTTCAGTACGAAAAAAGAATCACCAGCATCAAACAAATTCACACAATTCATTGTCGATGAAGCCGACACACGTGCTGAAGCACAACAGATTGATCGTTACATGAGGGCGCAATCAGGTGTGGTAGTGTCAAGAATGGACCCAATAAGCAAAAAGTACTTCATTATTTATTCAAGTGATCAGGGGTATGATGAGACTTACTTTATCGAAACATTCAAAAAACTGGGTTTCACTATTAAATGTTTTAGAGAAGGGGTGCACGGTGTAGACAAAGTCATTGATCAAAAACTAGACTGCGAATAACTTTAGGACTATGAAAAGATTTTACTCACTACTACTAACTGTTACCTGTTCTCTCTCCTTCTCCGTGAATGCACAGTACGGAGATTGTTTTACTCATGCACAGGCTTGTACAACCCCTAATTTTCCCGTAACACCTTCTGGTTTTGGAACAGTAGATGAACTGGCTGGTAATAATTTCTCCAATCCATCAACCAACCCTAATGCAGTACCTGGTAATTCGGGTTGTTTATTAGCTGGAGAGCTCAATAGTACATGGATTTTAATCACAGTATCCTCTTCTGGAACTTTAGAATTTAGTATTGGAGATGGCGTAACCACTGCAGGATGTATTGACTGGGCTATGTGGCCTTATAACTCAACTGCTTGTGCAGACATTGCCAATAACTCTCTTGCTCCGGTGGCTTGTAACTGGAATGGTGCCTGTGGAGGTTTCACAGGGATGGCAAATCCTGTTCCCGCACCAGGAAGTCAATTCGATTTTGAAATGCCTTTGAATGTAAATCCAGGAGACCAATTTATTTTATGTTTCTCGAATTATAGTAGTCAAAACGCGAACTTCCCATTGGATTTCTTTGGAACTGCGCAGGTAACTTGTGGTCTTCAAGACCAAACCATTTGTGAGGGCGATACGGCCATTCTTGCTGCTGTTTCAGCACCTGGTTCTACTTACTCATGGGACCCTAGTCCTAACTTATATGCGACCAGTGCCAATGGCGATACTGCCTATGTCAATCCAACAACAACTGAAGACTTTATTGTACACATTACTGATCCATTCGGGTCAATAATTGATGATACTGCAACTGTAACAGTAGTTCCTACCATTATACCTACACTATCTGTTGTGAATGACAATTGTGCCAATTCTCCTTCGGGGTCAATAGACATTACTGTTACAGGAGGAATTCCGCCGATTGAATACCAGATTACAGGACCAGTAAATGATCAAAACCAAGTGGGTACATTTAATAATTTACCAGATGGTATTTACACCATCAACATTTGGCCTACCAACCACAGTTCTTGTATTGTAACTCTTGATACCACTCTTATTTTGGAATGTGGAATTGATGATACAACCATTTGTCAGGGAGACACGGTAGCTCTCGGCATCTTAGGATTTGCCGGATATACCTTTTCTTGGGACCCTGAGCCCAATATGATTCTTAGTTCTGATCAGGATAGTGCCTGGGTTTATCCAACAACAACCACTTCTTATGTTATTTATTTCAACGATGGAAATGGCAATATCACTAATGATACAGCTACTGTGACTGTAATCCCAACAATTGACCCAACTGTAGCTATTACCGACAACACTTGTCTCAATTCACCCAATGGTATTATTGATATTACGACCACTGGTGGATCAAACCCTATGACATTTGATTTAACGGGGCCTCCGAACTCTAGCAATGCCACAGGCTATTTTGATAACTTACCAGATGGAACTTATACCATTACCATTACCCCGGATAACCATCCAGCGTGTGCCATTACTTTTGATACGACTGTGGCATATATCCCACCAGATCCTGTTTTCTTAGTTGGTGATACTGCCGTTTGTTTAGGTGATACGATCAATCTATCTCTGATTGGTGCTGATAATTATGACATTCTTTGGAGTACTGGAGATACTACTACAAGTATTTCTCATTACACACTGACTGGTGGACCATTGAGTGTAGACATTAATACAGGATGTGAAACCATTACATTTAATACAACTGCCGTGATCTATCCTATTCCAATTATTGATGCTGGTTCGGATACCTCCATCAATGTTGAGGAGATCATTCAATTGAACGGTACAGGGGGCGTTAGCTATTTATGGCAACCGACAACTGGTTTAGATTGCTACAACTGCCCTGATCCCAACGCTAGTCCGGCAGTAACCACAACTTATACCTTGTCTGCCATTGATGCCAATGGATGTCAGGCTAGTGATCAAATGATCATTGAAGTGAATTACTTGCCTATTTACATTCCAACCGCATTTTCTCCTAACGATGATGGTGTGAATGATGTTCTTTTAGTAAGAGGAGCAGGTATCACCAGTATGAATTTCATCATCTATGACAGATGGGGAACTACGGTATTCCAATCTCAGGATAAATCAATTGGCTGGGACGGTATGATTAAAGGCAAAGTCGCCTCAGGAGGTGTCTACGGATACCAATTTACCTGTACCAGACCAAATGGAGAGATTGTAGAATTAAAAGGAAATGTAACTTTGATGAAGTAAATGACCATCAGACTTCATTATATCGCCCTACTATTATCATTTGGCATTGTAGGAAATACAGTTGCGCAGGATCATCATTTTGCTCAATTTGACAAAGCTCCGGCTTACTTAAATCCAGGTTTAATAGGAATTGGAAAAGGCTTTAACAGAGCCAATATCAATTATCGTAACCAGTGGGGACCACTGAATAAAGCGTTTTCGACGATGGCGTTTTCAGTTGATATGCCGATTCTTTCTAGTAGTATGGGAGTTAAAAATGCCTATGTTGGTGTTGGACTAGATTTCATGTCAGATAAAGCCGGTACTGGTGCCTTGACTCACAATAAATTTGGCTTCACACTGACAGGAATTTTACTGGCAAGTAAAAATAGTACCATCTCACTAGGAATCAGATCCGCATTTGAGCAAAGAAGCATTAAAAATGCTGCTGCACTTTCTTGGGATAATCAATGGGACGGCTCTGTGTATGACCCTAGTCTACCCTCTGGAGAAATGTTTGGCAATGACTCACATTCGTTTTTTGACTTTTCGACCGGACTGGCATGGAAGTATGTCGAGAAAAACATTGGTGTTTCCGCATTCGATAAATTGGCGGCAACTGCTGGCATAGCCTATTTTCATGTTAACAGACCAAATACGACTTTCTATGGTTTCTCCGGAGACAGAAGATATGGAAAATTTGTAGCACATGCCATGGGAACTTTTGGACTAAGAGACCAGTACATTACAATCTCCCCGTCCGTATATTTTGCGCATCAGGGACCATACAATCAGGTAATGGTCGGAAGTATCTTTAAATATCTTTTTAGATCAGACACTAAGTATACTGGGTTTGTTAATGAAAAAGCCATCGGTATCGGCTTCTATGTTAGAGGAAAAGACGCTTTAATTCCAACCTTCATTTTTGAAATTAAAGGTTTTGAATTTGGTATTAATTATGACTATACCATTTCCACCCTCCAAAAAGCCAATAATGGTGTAGGAGGATTCGAACTATCTCTTAAATGGAACGATACATATGGAACTCTATTTAAACAAGGTGATAAGCACGTTTTATATGTAGATTAAATTAGTTTTAATCTCAGGCAACCATTTTGCGTTTTAATCGTTATACCTTAAACTAAAGAATTCAATCGTGAAATTATTCTCAACAATTTTACCCCTTATCCTATGCCTGCTCACGATTAAAGCCCACTCCCAAGTTGCTGTCTCTATAGCAGATGTGAACGCAGCTACCTGTAATGGAACTCTTTTTGATTCTGGTGGTCAAGGTGCCGGTGGATATCAAAATA
>JAUILH010000066.1 GCA_030433115.1 Bacteroidia bacterium
CTATATATACAATTTTCAGAAGTGCAGATAAAGAACAGGCGGATAGATTGGATGAGGTACTTTCCGCGATGAATGACACTATGGTGAACGAAAGATTGATAAAAAATGAATTATCTCCTGATCTCACCCAAGCATTCAATTACAACTTTGATTTCCAATCTAAAGGCAATGTATCTTCTTTTGAAGAGACCATCAGTAAATATGCCGGTGGTTTGTTACCTTATATTTTTATCGCTTTCTGCTTCATGGGATGCATGTATCCTGCCATTGATTTATTTGCGGGAGAGAAAGAAAGAGGCACGATGGAGACATTGTTAACGAGTCCTGTTGACCGAAAAAGTATTTTGATGGGGAAAATGATCGTAATTACTGTTTTCGGTCTCCTAAGTGCTACTCTGGCACTGATAGGACTTATAGCCAGTTTGAATATGGTGAACTCAGACGGAGAGATGATGATGGCCATCAATAATATGTTGACAGCAGACGTCTTTTTGACTCTTTATGTGTTGCTCATTCCTCTCACCATATTCTTTGCTGGAGTAATGACACCCATTTCGATTTACGCAAAATCATACAAGGAGGCGCAGAGTATTATGGTTCCTCTGAACATTGTGATGGTATTGCCAGCAATAGCTGGTTTTATTCCGACAGTTGAACTAGACTATGTGACAGCCTTTATTCCGATTGTAAATGTGGTATTGGCCACCAAGCAAATTCTGGGTGGGAATATGGACTTGGTTTTAATCGGGATCACCTTTATTTCACTGATTCTAATTGCTGCCATTTCACTCATTGTGAGCAACAAGCAGTTCGGCAAAGAGAGTAATATTTTGAGAGGAGATTAATTCTTCAAAAAAAAGCCTGATGCATTTGTCAATAAAAACAAATATTATACATTTGCACTCGCGATGAAATTCTGGTTGTTCAACAACCGTTTTTAAAAGCCAATCGGGGTGTAGCGTAGCCCGGTCATCGCGCCTGCTTTGGGAGCAGGAGGTCGCAGGTTCGAATCCTGCCACCCCGACTAGAAGCCTTGCACTTTGTGTGAGGCTTTTTTGTTACTACCCCCTCACCCCTATAACACAAACATCATCCAACTGCTCTAAATCACCTTTCCATGCTTCAAAGGCTTTCAGAATTCTGATTTTTTGTTCATCAACTGGCAAATCTTTGACTGCCAACAGTAGTTTTTTGAAATTTCCTGATTTGAACTTCTTTCCGCCCGGGCGCCCGTCAGCACCTCCAAACTGATCAATGAAGCCATCAGAAAAAATATACAATTGATCTCCCCTGTTCCACTTAATTTCATGGGTAGTAAATGGTTTAGAGCCCTCATACTTTCCAATAGGCTGTTTATTGGCTTTAATCTCCTCCAGCTCATTGGAGTTGGAACGGATAATCCAAAGCGGATTATGAGCACCAGCATAACTCAGTTTGTTTTCCTCTATCAAGCATAAAGCTATGTCCATCCCATCTTTTACTTCTTCCTCGGACTCTCCAAATTCGTTAACTACCAACTCCCTTGTTTTGTCTAAAATTTCACCAGGTTTTTTAAGTCCAAATTCCCTTACAGATCTTTTTAATCCATTATTACACACCACACTTACCATAGCCCCTGGCACACCATGTCCTGTACAATCTGCAGCCGCAAACAGGACCCCATTTTTAGTGGTTCCATTGGTGTCCGAAACTTCCGTGAAAGATTCTATCCAATAAAAATCTCCCGCCACAATGTCCTTAGGCTTATATAAGACAAATGAGTTTGGCAAAGCATTTTTCATCTGCCTTTCTGAAGGCAATATGGCATTTTGAATGCGTTTAGCATAATTGATGGAATCGGTAATTTCTTTATTTTTCACGCCAAGTTCGGCATGGGCCAACTCAATTGTTTTCTTTTGCTTCTGAGAATCTTTGTACTTCTTAAAGACATATATTCCAGTCAAGACTATGATCAATAATCCAAAGAACAAAGCATATTTGATGTACAAATCTTTCTCTTTTTCCAGTTCTTTTTGTTTGATCTCAGCGTTTTTCGTTCTTAGTTTTTCAGCATTCAACTTGTTGCTTTCGGCCAACATCAAACTGTCTTCCAGTTTCGTTTGCGCAAGTAAGAATTGATTTTCAACACGTTTGATGTTCTCGACTGCATTTGATGTCACAAAACTATCTTTCAGTACCAGACTTTGCTCGTACCAACTTAAGGCATCCTGGAAGTTATTTAGACCCTTGCTGGCTTCATAAAGACATTCCAAACAAGCATCCTGACGCCTCAATACCCCCGCCTCTTTAAACAAATTAAAAGCTGTCAAACAATCGTCGTATGCGCCTTGTAGATCGCCACCAGAGCCTCTCAAATTTCCCATTTTCAATTTAGATGCCGCCATTCCCTCGAGTCGACCAGCTATTTCTGCAGATGTATACGCCTTTTCAAAATATAATGCGGCACTGTCTATCTCTTGCTTTGCTCTAAATAATGACCCCATGTTGTTGTAGAGCCTTGATTGTAAGTCATGATTGTTTTTAATCGATTCAAATTTCAGAATAGACACGTATTGACTAAAAGCACTGTCCAACTCTCCGATATTACTATATGCCAAAGCCATGTCGAATCGAGCCGTCATTTGCATGGCTTCATCACCTATCTCATTAGCTAGTTTTAAATTTTGAATCGCCAGTTCAGTTCTCTGTTCATCATTCGTCTTAGACAAAAAGTAAACATTGTAGATTGCCTTATTGGATTCAAATACAGCTGACTTATTATCACTTTTTATGGCCCTATTCTTTACATCCAATAGAGTCTTCAAGGCTTCTTCAAACAAATTATGCGTTAAATAAATCCGTTCGTTCAGGTTATGAATAAACTGTATTTCCAGACGCAGAGAGTCCATATCTTGAGCTATTTCAATGGCTTTGAGTGACTGTGCCTTAGATTGTACAATCTTGTTTTGGTTAAAATAGAATCTTGCCAACCTGTCATGCAATTTGGCACGCTGCTGGTTAATACCAGTTTCGCGGTAGATTTCTGCAGCTGCTTCAAGATAGAGCCCGGCTGAATCTGCGTTTACACCAAAAAAGGCATTGCCCAAATCGGTCAAAGCTTTGGCTTCAGTTAATTTAGAATCAGAGGCATCCAAATTGCGGTATAAAGAATCAGGCACTTGTGCCTGAGAGTTCACCCCAAAATTCAAAATTATGGTGACTATGAGTACTGTACTTTTAAGCAATGATTCTTTCATAGGAGCAACTAACTTAGCGGAAATCAAATTAGTACATATCTTTCATACCGCAAAACAGTCCTCAAAAGATATTTTTTGAGAATCGTCATGGTAAACAGAAAAAAATATTTAATTTCGCACCTCCAAATTACGATGATTTGGTCGCGTAGCTCAGCTGGATAGAGCATCTGCCTTCTAAGCAGACGGTCCCAGGTTCGAATCCTGGCGCGATCACGGATAGTCTCAATAACAAACCTTTGGCGAGAGCCAAAGGTTTTTTTGTTTGTATTGCAGCGGGTTGCAGAGCGCGAAGGATCATGGAGTAATACTGGCACGAGCCAAGCAATTTTTCACACAACCAAATAAACATTAAACTGTTTATTTGGTTGTTTTCTTCTGCAACCTAGTCCCCTTTAAAACTGATTTAAACACTATAATGTTTATTTAGCGAGTTTTATATGGAAAAATATTGTATATTCACACCAAAACAACACTAAAATGTTGATTAAAGAACTTGGAAATATCATCAAAGAGCGCCGAAAATTACTTGGAATTACTCAGCAAGATCTGGCAGATTTGGCAGGTGTCAATATCAATACAGTGATCCGAATAGAAGGAAATAAAATAAACCCGAGTATTGAAGTAATACACTCAATCGTTGAAATATTGGGGATGGAACTAAAATTAGAAGTGAAGAAACCAACTGAATGAGAAAAGCAGCCGTATACAGAAATGAAAGACTTGCAGGGTACTTAATTAAAGATGACCAAGGTCACTATTTCTTTGAGTATGATGATGACTACTTCCTGGATAAAGATTCACAGGCCATTAGCCTGACCTTACCGAAAACACAAAAATCCTATCAGTCCGAAATTCTCTTTCCTTTCTTTTACAACATGCTGAGCGAGGGCGTCAACAAAAAGCTACAGAGCAGAACTTTAAGGATAGATGAAAAAGATCACTTTGGTTTACTACTGGCAACGGCTCATAACGACACGATTGGTGCAATTACTATTAAACAACTTGAATGATGTCCCTACCTGAAATCAAATATGACCCGGGAACCTTAAAAGAGGGGTATAACACCTATAGTCCATCTACCCTACGCCATGTTTTTGACGGCAAAAAGGTGAGTCATATATTACCATATGATGCCCCTAAAAAAGATGAAGAAGCGAATGAAGCTTTCTTAAAGAACAGAAACCGTTTTTCGATTTCAGGGGTTCAAGAGAAACTATCCATAATCCAGGACAAAAATAAGCTAAGACTGACAGAAGAAGGAGAGCAGGGAACTCATATTTTGAAGCCCATACCTATTGATTTGAAAAAGGTGGCTGATGTTCCGGCCAACGAGCACTTGACTATGCAAATTGCAGAACAAGTGTTTAAAATCAATACTGCTCATAACGCACTTATATTCTTTCAAAGTGGTGAACCAGCCTATATCACCAAGCGTTTTGATGTAAAACCTGATAAAAGCAAGTGGGGAAAAGAAGATTTTGCGGCACTAGCAGGACGAACATCTGAGAATGCAGGAGATAATTTTAAATATGACTATGATTACCTTGAGCTAGGGAAACTCATCCAACATTACATACCGGCCTGGCGAATAGAGATTGAGAAATACTTCTCAGTTGTATTATTCAATTACTTGTTTTCTAATGGAGATGCACACCTCAAGAACTTTGCAATCCTGGAAACCATCAACGGCGACCATTTGTTGAGTCCAATGTATGATTTGTTGAACACAAGAATACATGTGGATGATCCGGCTTTTGGATTAACAGGAGGTCTCCTACCCCAAGAATTGAGGTCAGGAATGTATAAAAGGAAAGCAATTCCTACAGGCACAGATTTCAGGAAGTTTGGAAGCTTAATTGGCGTATCAGAAAAACGCATTGACAAAATAATTGAACCATTTGCAAAGACACAAAATGCCGTTCATGAAATGATTGCCAACTCCTACTTAAGCGATTCGTCTAAAAAGGCATATGCCATACATTACAATACAAGAAGAAAGCATTTAGAATAACTCACAACTTCCCCACTTCAACTCCATAATTCTTTAGTAGCTTTCTTAATTTTTTACCACTCAAACCAGAATCTATTTCCACCCTCAAAACGTGATCGATATCCTCATAATCAACAGACCAATTGATAATTCTGGGATGCAAATCAAATATTGGTGCCAAACGACACACCTCTTCGCTCGTCTTAATATTAGACTTTAGAACAACTACCTGCATGACTTATCAGATTTTCGTTTTTTGAATTCATCATTTTCCGGATGATATTGAAATACTTCTTCAAGAGGCAAAGAAAACACTGCAGCAATCCTGAATGAAATTTCCAGCGTAGGTGGATATTTCCCCTTTTCAATGGCCACAATTGTTTGTCGTGTCACCCCCACTTCATCAGCAAGTTGCTGTTGTGTCATTTCATCATTCAGAAACCGCAATTTCCTGATCTCATTTGATATGTGCTGTTTCTTCATTCTAAAGTCCCTTTTTGTAATAGTATAGTTTCCAGGCATCTTCGAGTACACCAGATAAAACACCACTGACTAAAAGGATTACAAACATGAATGAAATAGGTTTATCCATGGCCAGGGGAATCCATGAGCATACGAAACCAAGAATGAATACATGGTTGGAGTTTCTGCCAGATCTCATCTCAATTCGCTTATCATATTCATCCATGAATTCCGGATCTTCTTCCTCATGAGTCGCCTTTAAATAAATATGGAAGAAGATGTAACCGATAATTTTTAAAACAATGGTCACCCCCATCATCACTAACATAAACTCCCCCCAGAATTGAGGATCATTTATGCGTTCCATATTTTCTGCCCCATTGATTCCAAAGGTGTAAAACACATAGCCTCCCATAATGAGAATGGTACTGATAATTCCAAAAACGGCTTTCTTTTCTTGAACTGACATAATGTAAACTTTATTAGATATCGTGTTAAATATTTTTTACAAATGTAAAGTATTTTTTACATCACGCAAATTTTGAATAAAGAAAATAACTGATCGAGCAACCGCCTATCCCATTCTCACACCACAAAAAACATATTAATCGCAGCAAGACTAAATGATCCATTCCACATAAAATAAATCCTAATTTTGTCTCAGAAAACAAATATCATTGTCAAAACACTTTTTTATACTACTCGCACTACTTTTCCTAGGTAAAAACACTTTAGGACAGTCAAAAAAGAGTCTGACAACAAAGAGAACTCAATCTAAAATCAGCGTAGATGGTGATCTCAATGAACCGGATTGGCAAACTGTAAAAGCTGGTACTGATTTTATACAGTTTTCCCCAGCTTACGGACAAGCTGCAACAGAAAAGACTGAGGTTAAAATCTTATATGACGATGATGCCATTTACGTGGGGGCCGTTGTACATTTCAATGACAGAGACAGCATCTACGACAACCTTGCAGAAAGAGATAATGCAGAAGAAACAGATTGGCTTGCCATTACTTTTGACCCTTATCAGAGTGGCTTAAACGGTTTTACTTTTCAGGTCTCAGCCTCCGGTGTTCAAACGGATGTGCTCAACATTGGCGAAGAAGAAGATTATCAATGGAATGCCGTTTGGATTTCAAAAGTTCAGATCAATGATGACAATTGGGTAGCCGAAATTCAAATCCCATACTCTGCTTTGCGGTTTCCCAAGAAAGACATACAGACCTGGGGGGTAAATTTTGGTCGATTGATTTATGCAAAACGTGAAATCTCTTTTTGGAACGACACAGACCCAAATGGTCCGGCACTCATTAATTACATGGGAATTTTAGAAGGCATTGAAAACATTAAGTCGCCTGTGAGACTTGCCATTTCTCCTTACATATCTGCCTATTTGGAAAATGGACCTGATCCCATCACCAATGAGGTGAACACAAGCACTCGTTTTGCCGGAGGCGCAGATATTCGCTATGGCATTAATGATGCTTTTACTGTGGACATGACTTTGGTTCCTGATTTTGGTCAAGTGCGGTTCGACAATCAGATTTACAACCTAAGTCCCTTTGAAATTCAGTTTAATGAGAACCGTCAATTTTTCAAAGAGGGGCGTGACTTGTTTGATAAGGGAGAGATATTCTACTCTCGAAGAATTGGTGCGGAACCTAGATTTGCCGGGGCCCTTGATAGCGAACTAGAAGAGGGTGAAGAAATTGTATCCAATCCTGCGGTGAGTCAGCTATTAAATGCGACCAAAATTTCCGGCAGAACGAAAAGCGGTTTAGGAATTGGTGTTTTCAATGGCATTACCAATAATATGTACGCTGTAGTTGAAGATTCACTAGGCAATCAACGCCAAATACTAACCGATCCCTTGACAAATTATAACGTACTGGCATTTGACCAAAACCTCAAAAACAATTCCAGCGTTTCTTTAGTGAATACGAACGTTATTCGAAATGGAGATTACTATGATGCCAACACCACAGCCTTGGTGTTCGATCTTTTTACCAAAGAACAAAAATTTAACCTTTATGGTAACGGTACCATGTCAAACCAATTCTTCGACACAACCAACATCAGCGGACACAGGGCAGAGATCGGTTTATACAAATCAAGTGGAAAACTCCAATATGGTGTGGAATATTTTGAGATGAGCGACCAATTCGATATCAACGATCTGGGGTTTCAAACCAATAACAATGAAAGAACCATCAGCGCTGATGTAGAATACCGAACTTACGAGCCTAGAGGCGCCAGTTTGTCGCACTGGTATTCTTTTGGAACATCCTATTCTAAATTGTATACCCCCAGTGAGTTTACGAGTGCTGAAATCACTTATAGCATTGGCTCAACATGGAAAAACTTTTTAACGACTGCCATGTGGGGTGGATTTACTCCTCGCGGGCAAGACGATTATTTTGAACCACGTGTTCCGGGAAAATTCTTTCACAAACCTCCTGGTCAATGGGTCAATACCATTATCAGTTCTAATTTTAATAAACCCTATGCCATTGAGGTGTTTGGATATGGTTTCAATAGAGACAAAAAAGGCTGGTCAGGGTATAGTGTCACTCTGACAAATCGTTTCAGAATAGGTAGCAGATGGATGATCATTCATGATTACACCTACTCAAACACTACTAATGATGAGGGGATCGCTTTGGGAGACAACCTGGCTTTTGATGGCAACAACCCTATTTTTGGAAAAAGAGACATTCGTTCTGTTGAAAACAGGCTTACTTTGAGACATTTCTTTACAAATACCATGACCTTGTCCTTTATTGGCAGACATTTTTGGACCAATATTGAATACAATGACTATTTTGGTTTGGGAGACAACGGTCGGGGTTACCTTGTTAACTACACTGGTGAAGATTCTGAAGGCAATTCTTTACACAACACGAATTTCAATGCTTTTACTATTGACATGGTTTTTAATTGGGTATTTGCTCCAGGAAGTGTTTTGTCGTTGGTTTGGAAGAATTCAATTTTTGATCAAAATGACAAAGTGAATATTAACTATCTGCAAAACACCTCAGATTTATTCTCCCTCACTTCAACCAACAGTATTTCAATAAAAGTGCTTTATTATCTCGACTACGCCATGGTTAAAAGTCGGTTGAGACAATAAAAAAACTACTTTTGAATCAAACCGTTAACCACGATTCTATGAAAAAAAATCTACTGTTTGTACTCCTCTTATTGAGTGCCAATTTGTTTTCGCAAGTGGATACATTACTATATCCTCATGCCAAAGCTTCCAATCTACTTGGTGTAACCATGAATGTTCCGAGCGAATTTGCCGGATATTCTCAATATTATGATGCTCCCGAAACAGTCATTGTTAAGGGCATTAAATTCTATGCTGGTATCAACAGCACAAATCCAGCAGACTCTGCACTGATCACTTGTTATCTTTTTAGTGCTGATACGGACTCAAGTGTCATGGATACCCTAGATCAAAAAGATATCATGATATATCCTAGCACATTTTCTACGGTTAATTTATCGCTGATGACTCAAGTTGTTATGTTCGATAATATTGACACCGTGACTTCTGCTTTCCACGTTGGTATCAGGTCAAATACCAATACAGATCTTGGCATTATAACCAATGATTATAATGCCGGAGACGGAGGCAATGAAGCTCTGGGCTATTGGTACTGGACCGGAGATGACACATGGTACAAGTCCGGAGAATTTTTCACCTGGGATGTAGATTTCTTAATTCATCCTATCGTAGAGTATCTTCCATTAGCCAATGGTGTTACCTCTGGTTGTGATTCAATTTGCATCAATCATATCCAATCCCCTGCAGCCAGTCATAGAATGTATAATTCTGTTGTGTTTTCAGGCGGAAGTACTATTGATTCAACTCAATTTGATTGGGGAGACGGAAGCAACTCATCATACAATGATACCTGCCATTTTTATGCCCAAGGGGCACATATACAGCAATTGTGAGTGAAGAACTTGGATGGCATACCCCTCTGATCATTAGAAATAGAGCGTATACAATAGATATTTTGAAATCGTCTGGTAGTGAAACCATTAGCTCCTGTGACTTGAGCTATCTTTCACCTAGCGGCAACTACACATGGACAACTACCGGTATTTATATGGATACGGTTATGAATGCTGCAGGTTGTGATAGCATTATAACAGTTGATCTTACACTAAATACAGTCAACACCTCTGTTACGAATAGTGATCCTATGCTTTCAGCTGATGCTACAGGAGCCACTTATCAATGGATTGACTGTGACAATGGGAATACCCCAATAGCTGGAGAGACTAATCAGACCTTCCTGCCCACTACCAACGGAAACTATGCAGTAATCGTAACTGAAAACGGGTGCTCTGACACATCTGCTTGTGAGAGCATCATGACAGTTGGATTGAATGATGACATTGCGTTTAAAGAAGTTACTATCTACCCCAATCCTAGCAATGGACAATTCATGATTAAATTCAAGAACAGTTCTAATGCCTTCAACTTAAGACTTGTTGATTCAAAAGGACAGATTGTATATCAAGACAAAAACATCTTTTCTGACAAATCCATTGACATGAGCGAACAAGCAAGGGGCTTATACTTTTTAAACGTTTTTAATGAGTTTGGTTCCAGAACATACAAGGTGATCATTCACTAATAAAAAAACAAGACAATTGAGCCTCTTCAGAATATCTGAAGAGGCTCTTTTTTGCAGTCAACTTTCGTTTACATACATTTGAAAAAAGCACTTTTATGGTACACGGCACACACAACGCAACTCCTGACGAGAGGAATGAACATATCAAAATTCTTGTAAACGATGAATTACTTCCCAGACAACAGGCAAAAATCTCAGTATTTGACAGCGGCTATTTGGTAGGAGATGGCATATGGGAAGCATTAAGACTTCACCACGGTTGTCTGGTATTTTTGAAAGAACATATGGATCGCCTTTGGGCTGGGGCCGCTGCCATTGGTTTGAATATTCCCTTTAGCAGACAGGAACTCGAGAGTAAAATAAATAGAGTTTTGCAAGCCAATGATATGCACGATCATGTTCATGTTCGGGTAATGCTTACCAGAGGCATCAAAAAAACACCATCGCAAGATCCCCGACTCACCATCAGTGGACCTAATTTGGTCATCATTGCTGAGCATAAAAAGGCATCAACGGAAAGTAGAGATAAAGGCATTAAGCTCTTTACGAGTACCATTAGACGGGGGGCTCCTGATTATTTAGACCCACGACTCAATTGTCATAGCAAACTTCATGAAGTTCAAGCACTGGTTCAGGCAATAGAAGCTGGTGCCGATGAAGCCCTGATGCTAGATATTCATGGATTTGTGAGTACTTGTAACGCCACTAATTTCTTCATAGTTAAAGGAAATGAAGTTTGGACCAGTACCGGTCAGTATTGCATGAATGGCATTACCAGAGGAAAAGTGATTGAAGCCTGTGAAAAGAACAATATTGTTTGTAGGCAGAAGGATTTCTCTTTGTTTGACGTTTACAGTGCTGATGAAGCCTTTGTGACCGGGTCTTTTGGCGGCTTAACCCCTGTTTACGAAATTGATGGTCGAAAAATTGGCAATCAAACCTTCGATCAATGCAATAAATTGAGACAATTGTACGAATCACTCATTGAAGAAGATGTCAGAAATGGAAACAACTAGAAGATTGTGCCTTTGGTCGGGGCCAAGGAATATCTCTACAACATTGATGTATTCCTTTGCCCAGCGGTCGGATACCGTGGTATATGATGAGCCTTTATATGCCCATTACCTTTCAAAAATCCCTCATCCTGAGAGACATCCTGGTCATGAGGATGTGTTGAATAGCCGATCATCTAAATCTGATGAGGTCATTAATATGATGATGGGGACTCACGACCGCCCTGTGGTTTTCTTCAAGAACATGGCACATCATGCCTTAGGCTTAAATATGGACTTTGCCAAAGACTGTTACAACATCCTACTAACAAGAAACCCTGTGGATATGCTGCCCTCTTTTCACAAAGTCATTCCGAATCCATCCATCAATGACGTTGGCTATAAAGCTCATGTTGAATTGCTGAAGCAACTAAATGATATGAATGCCAAAGTTTGCGTACTGGACTCAACAAAAATTCTTAAAAATCCTCAGGGCGTTTTAAAGCAACTCTGTTCATTTTGCGACATTCCGTTTGAAGTTGATATGTTGAGTTGGGAAAAAGGAGGACGCCCCGAAGATGGTTGTTGGGCGCCCTATTGGTACAAAAATGTTCACAATTCAACTGGCTTCATGCCCTATAAGCCCAAATCAGCCCCTTTTCCAGAAGAACTCAATGATTTGCTTGAAGCATGCATGATACATTATCAAGTTTTAGAGAAGCAAGCCTTGAGTTGATATTAATCTAACCTTTATCAGATAGAATTTGAGCTTGAGAGATGTAATCATCTATTTTTAATATAAACAGGTTGGATGCCTTAGCCTCTTTAAAATAGTCCAGAGCCTTCTGATGGTCTCCAATTTGCAAGTAATATATGCCCCAGTTTTTAAGCAGATAGGGATCTTTGGGGGCTAATTTTTCAGCGACTTCCAAATCTTCCAGAGCATCATCCAAATGATTATTTTCCGCCTTTAACCCGCCTCTTGCACTCCAGGCATAGTGGTATGAAGGGTCTATCTTTATCACTTGATTAAAATCCTGAAACGCATTGTCTGCCATGCCTTTCAACCTATATATTTCACCGCGATTGCTAATTGCATAGATGTGATTCCACTGTCTTTTGAGTATCCATTCAATGAGCGCCATAGCCTCTTCAAGTTCATTCAACCCCATATGAATCAAAACCATCAGTAAGCGGTCATTCAAATCAGGACGATGAGCTGCATCAAATTCCAGAAACAATAATTGGGCTTCTCTAAACTGGTTATTGTTTATCGAACAATAGATTTTTAACCTCAATACATCCTTTTTTCTGGCGACTTTAGATTCCAGAGTATTCAGCTTTTGCAAAGCTTCTTCAAAGGCACCGTCTTTCACTAATTCGTGCGCTTCAAAATACGCTTTCGGCATTTTTCTGTTCTTAATGATGTCCAGTATCTGCATCCCATCATTGTAGAGGTCGCCACTATCATATCCGGAAATAGGTTCTTTATTTGGCACAATATTCCAGTAAAAATCGAGCCCGGCAGAACAAGCAAAAACGATGACCAAAAATTGGACTAAGCCATCTGTACTCAGTGAATAAACGAGCACCAAACTCAATATTGCTGAAAACAATGAAGCCAGAGGCCCTCCCAGGATAATGATTAATCTTCTGATGAATCCGACATTTTCTTGTGACACACACATCCCGGCATAGGCTGATAAAATGTTGTAGCTGAAGAACATGTTCAAACGCCCCATTTTCATTTGATAACTGTTCTTATCATCTCCATAAGATCCAATGTAAACCGTGACTTTTGATTTAGAAAACATCAATGCTGGTATGGCATGTCCCATTTCATGAATGATACATGTTAGCGGTCTGGAAATGGCAAAAACCGTGCATATCGACAGGATTACAATGACAACCTCCATCTGAAAATTAGTTCTTCTGACGTTCCTCTGCCCAATCTAAAACAATGTCGAACTGCTCTTCCATGGTCAAAATAGAGTTGTCTAGAATGAGGGCATCATCAGCCTTAATCAATGGACTTTCCTCTCGAGTTGTATCGATTTCGTCTCTTCTGGAAATGTTTTCTTTGACTTCTTCAAGAGTGATTTTATCTCCTCTGGCAATCAATTCTCTAAACCTCCTGTAAGCCCTTACCTCAGTTGAGGCCGTCATGAAAATCTTTAATTTGGCATCAGGGAATACTGTGGTGCCAATATCTCTGCCATCCATCACTACCCCCTTCTCTTTGCCAAAAGCCTGTTGTGCTTTTACCAATTTAGTTCTCACTTCTTTGATAGCACTCACAGGACTCACCATACGCGCAATTCTTAAAGTCCGAATTTCGGACTCTACGTTCTTACCATTCAAATACGTATCAGATTTGCCCGTGGTGCGGTTGTAGTTAAAAGAAATATTGATGTTATTGAGTTCTTCGATCAACGCTTCCTTATCCAAATCTTCATCGGTGACAATCCCCTGCTCCATGCCGTATAAAGTTACCGCTCGATACATGGCACCGGAATCAATGTAAATGTATTTGAGTTTATGAGCCAACTGTTTGGCGAGGGTACTCTTTCCACAGCTCGAAAATCCGTCTATCGCAATATTGATCTTTTTCCCCAAGTGTCAGGTGTTTCCCAAAACTAAGTATTTTTTTTGGGTTTAGACTTGAGGATATTGGTGGTAATTGTAATATGATTTGATCCACCAGCTCGGTGGTAAGATGACCTACCATAAGAGAATCTAAATCGTTTAATTTTAATGCCAGTTCCGATGGAGAATCCAACCAAACCAGGTCGGTTATCCAACTTCAATTCTTGTCGCCTTCTGTAATTAAATCCAAAGTCAATGAAAAAAGCCTGAGATGGTGAAAATTCTAAGCCAAGGTTAACGTGACGCATGAATTTGTTTAAAAATCCGGGCGCCTTAACCGCTACCGTATCACCATTAAAATCTAATTCAGGCTCTGCGTTGGGATCGGTATATGTCAGGTCCCATCTTTGCAAATCTTTCAATAAAACATGTAAAATAAAAGGCGCTTTGGCAGCTCTTTTTGAAAAACCTAAGTCAATACCAAAAGGCAAGGGTTGTCTGTTATCGTCCGTGTATGTAGAAAACTGCATACCCACATTCCTCATAAGAATGGAGGCACTGAAATTCTTGCCTAGGTTCCTGTAAGTTCCTGACAAATCTACCGCTGCACCAAAGGAAGTATAGCTTTCCAATACAGAATTGATGATCTTTACATTGGCGCCTAAGGAAAACGCACTGTCTATTCTCTTTGACGCGCCAACTGACAATACCATATCATTGGCCGTAAACTCTCCCGTAACATTTCCCAAATCATCTGTTCGGGTAAACTTTCCATAGTTGAGATACATCAAATTGGCTGAAGCCGTTATATCTTTAAAGCTGTGGACATATCCGGCGTACAGATAATTTATTCCAGCGAAATAATTGATGTAATTAAGTGCTAAAGCACCATGCATGTTTGTATCAAGCAATGATGGATTAATGAAAGCTGTATTAGGGTCATCATCCTGAATAGACAACAAACTTCCACCAGTAGCGGCCACTCTTGCACTGCTCTCAAGATTAAGGAAAGCATAACTTTGACTTCCTCCTTGCTGAGCTTGCAATGACAAAGTACTTGCCAGTCCAATAAACACCAATGCTCTTTTCATAATTGCAACAACAAAGGTAAAACGAATAATAATTCATATTATTACGTGACGGAACAATCTTATCACACATGACTACACAGAGAAGGAAAAGAACGCCTGAAGAAATTGAAAAAAGTAAGCGAATTGCGGCCGAAATAATGGCAAAAAGCAAAATTGGAGATGTGGAGAAGCAAGTTAAAAATGCGCGCATCACATTGTTTGTATTGGCCGGCTTATTCATAATTATCGGTATTTACGAGGGCTATGTAGCCGACGGACATGATGAGTTTTTTGCCTACATAGATTGGGGGCTGGCAGCACTGTATATAGGTTTGGGATTTTGGTCGAAAACTCGTCCTTTTACTGCTATTTTAATAGGCTTCATTTTATATATTGCTCTTATATTGATGAATGCATTTCTTGATCCCATGACTTTGGTGAGTGGAATTCTATGGAAAATTGTGATCATATCTTTTCTGGTCAAAGGACTTCAGTCTACCAAGCATCTGCCCAAGCAAATTCATTACAACGACGACGACTTAATTGACCATGACTTTGTTGAATAAAACACTTCTCTGCCCTATTCTATTTGGCGCACTTAGTTTAATCACTGAATCCTGTGTCACAAAATCGGGTTTTCAAACTAAGGAAGCTCAAATTCACATCCATAAGGAATTGGGTGAACAAATGATTCCTGGTTTGGCTGTCACGATTATTAAAGAGGGGAAAGTCGTTCTAAGTGAAGGTTATGGCTATGCTAGTTTATCAGATTCAAGCATAGTTGATCCGTCCAATACCTTGTTCAGAATAGCCAGTATCTCAAAGTCCATGACTTCCGCTTTAATGGCTGATTTGCAGAAAGAGGGTAAGTTGTTTTTAGATTCATCCATTCGTTATCACTTTCCTTCCTATCCGGAAAAGAAATACGATTTTACTGTGCGGCAACTGGGCGGACATTTGGCAGGTATTAGATCCTACGAAGGTGATGAGTTTTATAGCAACAGAACTTATTCTAATAATATTCAAGCACTTGATATTTTCATTGATGACGCACTGCTGCATGAACCGGGTTCCAAGTATTTATATAGCTCTTATGGCTGGAATTTGATGAGTGCTGTGTGCAGTCATGCTGGAAAAGGATTCTATTTAGAACTCATGAAAAAACGAGTTTTTGATCAATATGAACTCACACATACATTTGCCAATAAGAAAAAACCTATTAACGACCACCAAAGAAAATACAGGACAGGCTATTACAAAATTGACAATGGACAGATTGTAGAGGAACAAGAAGTTGATTTGAGTAATAAATGGGCAGGCGGTGGCTTAGAGTCTACTTCTGAAGATGTGGCACAATTTGCTCATCAATTCTGGTTTTCAAACATCATCTCAGATAGTATTCGAGTTGACTATACAAAGTCTCAAAGATTAAATTCAGGAGAATTGACGAATTATGGCATTGGCTGGGTAGCACGAAAAGATGATCAAGGGCGAAATTATTATGGACATGCAGGTGGCGGTGTTGGCGCTAAAGCCATGATGATCGTGTACCCTGAAGATGAGCTGGTTATTGTGGTTTTAAGCAATTGCAGCAATGCTAAATTAGCCGATATTTACTTTGGATTAGCCGATATCTATACACAAAAAAGCCCTGATAAATCAGGGCTTTGAGCTGATCAAGCTTAATTCTATTTTGTCTTCCCCTTTAACAAGGCATGCTCCAAAACCTCAGTCATTTTATTGACGTAGATGAATTTGAGACCTTTTAAGTATTTCTTCTCAATATCTTCAACATGCTTTTGATTACTGGCACACATCATCACTTCTTTGATTCCAGCTCTTTTTGCTGCCAAAATCTTTTCTTTAATCCCTCCTACCGGCAATACCTTTCCTCTTAAGGTAATCTCCCCAGTCATGGCCAGGTTTTTCTTAACCTTTCTCCTGGTGAGTGCTGAGGCTAAGGCCGTAAGCATTGTAATACCTGCACTTGGGCCATCTTTCGGAGTCGCCCCTTCAGGAATGTGAATGTGGATGTTCTTCTTTTCAATTTCTTCCTGGGTTAAGCCCAATAGATCAGCATGAGATTTGATGAATTCGTACGCAATTGTGGCTGATTCTTTCATAACCGAGCCCAGGTTTCCAGTAAGACTCAACTTACCTTTTCCTTCAGTCACATTGGTCTCAATAAAGAGCACTGCGCCTCCAACCCTTGTCCAGGCCAAGCCCATGACAACACCAGGTATGTCGTTACCTTCATATTTGTCATTACTGTAAGCCGGACCAAGAATTGTAGCCAACTCATCTTCTTTGATGGCTTTTGAGAACTTTTCTTTCAATCCAATTTGTTTGGCTCTGTGTCTGATCAACTTGGAAATGCGCTGCTCCAATTTTCTGACACCGCTTTCACTTGTGTAAGATTCAACCAATTTCTGCACAACTTTAGACGAAATACTGATCTGAGACGATTTTACCCCATTCTCCTTCAATTGCTTTGGAATCAGATGATGGTGTGCAATCTCAATTTTCTCCTCCACAGAGTAACCACTCACATTGATGATTTCCATTCTATCTCTTAATGCGGGTTGAATGGTACTTAAAGAGTTGGCTGTGGCAATGAACATCACTTTTGACAAGTCGTAATCCAATTCCACAAAATTGTCATTAAAAGCACCATTTTGTTCAGGGTCTAGAACTTCCAAAAGTGCCGAACTCGGATCTCCATGCGCATCTCTTGTTAGTTTATCAATTTCATCCAACACAAATACCGGATTTGAAGTACCCGCTTTTTTCAGGTTTTGCAGAACTCTGCCCGGCATGGCGCCAATGTAGGTCTTTCTGTGACCACGAATCTCAGCTTCATCACGCAGTCCCCCAAGAGACATGCGCACATATTTTCTGCCAACCGCTTCAGCAATAGACTTTCCAAGAGAAGTTTTACCCACTCCCGGAGGTCCATACAAACACAAAATTGGCGCCTTCATGTTCCCTTTAAGCTTCAATACAGCCAAGTATTCAATAATTCGATCTTTTACTTTTTCCAAGCCATAATGATCCCTGTTCAAAATTTTCATGGCTTGACTGAGGTCAAATTTATCCTTTGAATACGTATCCCAGGGTAAATCAACCAGCACATCACAATAATTGAGCTGGACTGTATATTCTGCAGAACTTGGATTAATTCTCTCTAGTTTGGCCAATTCCTTTGTAAACGTCTCTTTGGCGTGCTTGGGCCATTTTTTCGATTTGGCTTTCTTTTTCAGTTCAGCGATATCCTGGGTAGTAGGGTTTTCGCCTAACTCATCCTGAATGGTCTTAATTTGTTGATGCAGAAAATATTCTCTTTGCTGCTTATCCAGATCGTGCCTTACTTTATTCTGGATCTCATTTTTCATTTCGAGCACCTGCAATTCTTTGGTTAGGTGTTCTATTAAAAGATGTGCCCGTGCAATCAAATCACCTTCTTCCAACATCTTTTGTTTTTCCTGAACAGTAGCCTGCATGTTAGAAGAAATAAAATTCACCATGAACACAGGTGAATCAATATTTTTGATGGCGAAACCAGCTTCAGAAGGTATATTTGGACTCTCCTTTATGATGTTGAGCGCTAAATCTTTAAGTGTTTTAAATAAAGCTTCACTTGTATCATCCAGCTGAGGTTTCTCCTCCTCAATTGCCTTTACATTTGCTTTAAAAAATGGCTGTGTTTGAGTAAAGTTCTCTATAGTAAAACGTCTTTTTCCCTGGATAATTACAGTGGAGCTTCCATCGGGCATTTTCAATAATTTCAGAATCCGTGCCACCGTTCCTATTCGATTTAAATCAACCGCTTCAGGATCTTCTTCTTCAGGATTTTTCTGAGATACTACACCAATTATTTTACTTGAGTTATAGGCTTCAGTGATCAGCTTTATTGACTTATCTCTCCCAACTGTAATAGGAATTACTACACCAGGAAATAACACATTATTTCTAAGTGGCAAAAGTGCCAATTCGCCGGGCACTTCCTCATTTCGCATTATTTCCTCATCCTCATTAGATAGCAAAGGAATAAACTCAGTATCCCCAGATATCAAATCTCCTAACTCCAAAATCTTATCGTCCATTGTAAATTGTTTTGTCAAATTGGCAGAAAACGCCACCAATTATCTCGTAAGGTCTATAAGTCAAGACCTGTGCCAAACCCAAATTCCTGTCTAATTGACGGGAAACGCCTATTTATTGTCTAAATGTGTCAGAAAACAAAGACACGTGTTTCAAAATAGCCTTGTCCTGATCCGTGAACTCTACAGATCTTCTTGACATGACTCTCTCAGCTACTTCACACGCCTTTTCCAGATTGAATGGCGTTTTATCAAATCCTCCCCATGAAAACGAAGGGATGAATTTGGGTGGAAAGCCTCCTCCGAAGATGTTAGCAGCTACACCAACTACGGTTCCGGTGTTTAACATGGTGTTAATACCAGTTTTAGAATGATCTCCCATAATGAGGCCGCAAAACTGCAATCCAGAATCTGCCTGACTAGCAGTTCTATAATCAAATACTTTTACATGACCGTAGTTATTCTTTAGGTTACTGCTATTGGTGTCCGCCCCAAGGTTGCACCATTCTCCGATTACAGAATTGCCTAAATAGCCATCGTGTCCTTTGTTGCTGTACCCCTGAAAAACGACATTCTGTACTTCTCCACCTACCTTGCAGTGTGGTCCTATAGTTGTATCTGCGTAGACCTTGGCTCCCATTTTAATGGCAGCATTCTTGCCTATATACAATGGTCCCCTCAAGTGAGCGCCCTCCATAATTAAGGCATTATCATCAATGACAATGGGACCGGTTTTCGTATTAAATGTCACATCATTCGCTTCAATGGAGGCACCAACATACAAATCGTCTCCCAATTGCCTGTTACACTCCCCTAAGTTGTTGGCATTTCCCTTTTTGAGAGACATCAAAGTCAGGTCTGCACGAATCTCCTCTCCATTTAGAATAAAAATGTCATAAGGTCTCTGGATTTGTCTGATCTGATGATCATATACCACATCTTCAAGGCTCGTCCAATTCCCTTTTAAAAAGTCATCACCAGAAATGCGATAGGCTACCACAGTCTTGTCTTTAATCAAGCGTTGTCCAATTTCCAGAGCACTTACTGCAGATACGAGAGATTTATTTGGTAGCACAGCTGAATTGATGACTACATTGTCGGCCTGGGCATTGAGAGGGAATTTCTCGGCCAAATAACCTTCTGTCATATAAGAATAATTCCCTTCAAGATAGAACGCCCATTTTTCACGGATTGTTAAGGCGCCAACTCTAAGTTCTGCAATTGGTTTCGTAAAAGTTAGTGGCAACAAGCTCAATCGCTCCTGACCGTCAAAAAGAATATAATTCATAACGTCTATCAACAAAAAAACCCGACAATCAAAATGAATGTCGGGGTAAATCTATAAAATTAAACAATACTGTTTAGTCCTCTTTCTCTTCTTTAGCTGGCTTGTTCTTAATGTGTCTGGCGTATCTGTTCTTGAACTTATCAATTCTACCAGCCGTATCAACCAACTTAATTTTTCCAGTAAAGAATGGGTGTGACTTGTGAGAAATTTCCAACTTCACAAGTGGGTATTCATTTCCGTCTTCCCAGGTCTCAGTGTCTTTAGTAGGTGCACAAGACTTAGTAAGGAAACTGTAGCCATTAGACATGTCTTTAAAAATGACCATTCTATAGTCTTCTGGATGTATATCTTTCTTCATTGTAATCGAAATTGAGGCTGCAAATTTAGTGAAAGCTTTTTTATTTCAAAACATTCACAGCCTTATTTATTGCGAAAATATGAAAATTTCTATGTTAATTAACTTCCAACTATTGCTGTTAAACCTTAAGGTATTCAATTTAATATTACTTTTGCCCCCTCATTTTGAGCAAATGGGCACATTTTTTGTGTTGATATGTATGTGTAAAAAATGCTTTCCAAAGCCCGATTCAGTGTCTTGGAAGACTTAAATTTGCAAGAGAGGTAAGTGTATGGATGATAATTTTGAATTTCAGGAGGAACAGGAAGATGACGCGGCATTGATTGCCCGGTTTGAATCCATGCTCTCTAATGGAAATCAAGCCTATTTCGATCCGGATGAGTTGGAAGACTTGTTCAATCATTATTTATTTGACGGAGACATTAATAAATGTGCGGATGTTGTTGCACTTGGTGTAATTCTGCATCCCAATAGTCTTCAGATTAAACAGATTCATGCTCAACTTAAATTTGAAGAAGGTGAATTGAGGGCTAGTCTGGATCGTGTAAATGATGTCCTCTCTCAAGATGATGCCAATATTGATGCTTATCTGCTCAAGGCACAGATTTTTATTCAACTGGAAGAACGCAAACGCGCCATTAAATATTTGTTCAAAGCAGCAGATTTATCCGATCCGGAAGCTTATCAGGATATCATCATGGATATTTCCATGGAATATCAGACACTTGAAGACTATGATTCTGCGATCATTATATTGAGTCAGCTTTTAGAAAAACATCCCGATAACCATTCGGCATTATACGAATTGGCATATTGCTATGATTTGGCTGGAAAACTGAAAGAGAGCATTTCCTTTTACAAGGTGTTTTTGGATAAGGAGCCCTACTCTTTCGTAGCCTGGTACAACCTGGGGAATGCCATGTGTAAACTTGGCAACTATTCGGATGCAGTCTCTGCCTTCGACTTTGCTATTGCGATTAAGGACGATTTGAGCTCTGCTCATTTCAACAAGGGCAATGCATTGGCTCATTTAGGTTTGTATGAAGCGTCCATCGAAAGTTTTGAAGAAACCATCAAGCACGAAGGCACACAAGCCATTACACTCAATTATATTGGCGAAAGCTACGAGAAACTAAAAAAATATGATGAGGCGTTTTCTTATTATATGCACGCTTCCGAACTGGATCCTGACCTAAGCGAACCCTGGATAGGTATGGGTGTGGTTAAAGATTTGACCGGACAGCATTTAGAAGCCCTCAAATACATAGAAAAGGCTGTTCAGACCGACCAAAGCAATGCTGCTAACTGGGTGATGCTGGGCAATGCCTACGAAAAAAATAATAGATCAATTGAAGCGGAAGAAGCTTACCTATCCGCCATAGACATTCAAGATAACCTTGCAGATGCCTGGTTTGATTACAGCAATTTACTGCTGGACATGGATCAAGCCAATAAAGCTGTAGAGGTACTGATCACTGGATTGGAAAAATGTCCTAACGACAAAGACAAACTAGAATACAGACTGGCTGCTTGCTTGTTTATTACTGGCAAAAAGGATGAGGCCATGACTTATTTGGAGCATGCGCTCCAAATTAATTTTGGTGGTCACAAGGATTTGTTGGAATATTGTCCTGAGATTAGCGAAAGATCTGAAGTCATTCAATTGATTGAATCCTACTCAAACAACAATGAACGTTAAATTACCGCACATACCTAAAAGAGCTGAAAAACCCAGAGAAGAAGGGGTGACCATGATGATGGACAAAGGCTTGAGCGTGAGAGAAGCAGAAGATTTTTGTGATGCCAGTGCAGATTTTACCGATATGGTGAAGTTCGGCTTTGGAACAGCTGTAATCACCAAGCAATTGGAGAAAAAACTAGACATATACAGAAGTGCTGGTTTGCGCTGTTATTTTGGAGGTACACTTTTTGAAGCTTTTGTGGCGCGTGGCAAATACAAAGAGTTCTTAAGATTTCTGGACAAGTATGACATGGATTTGGCTGAAGTGTCCGATGGGTCGATTGTGCTGCCACACGATGAAAAGCTGAAGTACATTGAGGATCTCGCAAAAAGAGGCACTGTCTTATCTGAGGTGGGCTCTAAGGAGCAAGGCATCTTAATTTCGCCTGCCAAGTGGATCAAAATGATGACCACGGAGTTGGAAGCTGGTGCCTGGAAAGTGATTGCTGAAGGGACAAAAAGGGGTTACGCACAGCGCTTTATGCGCGCACCAGTGGGGGCAGAAGTATGCGGTCC
>JAUILH010000223.1 GCA_030433115.1 Bacteroidia bacterium
CAAGTATAAATAAGCAATTGCAAAACCCAGAACCAAGCCAATTAATATACCAATCATCCACATGCAACAAAGGTAAGCATATTGTGATGAAAGAACACGTAATCAATTTACGTTCTGGAATGATGTGGAAGTTGTTATCTTTCTGGTATGGAAGAGAAAGATGACCAGGAAGAAAGGGGCTTGTGGTCTCAAATATTTGTAATGATTGCGGCGGGTTTGGTGATTTTGGGTGCCATCTTATGGATCGCAACTGAGGCCGGACAAACACTCTCTTATAGAGGTAATGACATGTCTGCCGTGGATTTTCCTATGTTTTTGATTTTAAGTGCGATGGCATTATTCTTTTATGGTATAGCTTGGCTTGCCGATACGAAACGCCGAAGAAGAATGAAGAAAAAATAATACTAGATATTTAAAATCAAGACCTTGGTATTGGTATCGATTAAGTCGAATAATTCAATGATGTCCTGATTTTTCATTCTGATGCACCCATGAGACACCGCTTGTCCCAATCGACCTTCTTCAGGTGTGCCATGAATGTAGATGTATCTCGAAAAAGTATCTACCGTACCGCCCTTGTTTTTCCCGTCTTCCATTCCAGCCAACCGAATGGCTCTGGTGGTAACCAAATCTTCATTTGATACAGTTTCATCCGTGAAAATTTCACATTGTCGCCCTGTATAATTAGGTCCCTTAATGATGCCGCCCAAAGGCACTCTTGAGCCAGTTTTCGAATGAATTTTGAGCAAGCCACTTGGGGTACATTCGCTGTGCTGAACATTTCCCAAACCATTTTTGGCAGTGGAAATGACGTAAGAATGAATCAATTCACCGTTCTTAATCAGGTGCATTTTCTGTTGCTTAACTTCAACATAGAGGTAGTTCTCAAAACTATGTTTCGGATATCTAATGGAGATATAATCACTCAAAAATTTGAGTTTTTCTTTGAATTGAGTATCACCATTGCTAACAGGTGTTGTCAATCCTAATACAAGGGAAAGCGCTATGACTAGTTTCGCAACCATTGATTAATCAGGACCGAAAATAAAAAAATCAATAGTTACTGAAAGTCCACTCGTCGAATAACGGTTTAAAAGTAGTTGACGAAACCAAAGTGTATTTTGGCTGAACGCAGTAGGAATTGTCCATCCGATAATCTTCCCAAAGCATAGCTCAGTGTAAAAATACCAGCTCTGGTTTGAAAGGAAATTCCCAATCCAAAACTTCTTGGACTGTCAAAAGCCAGATTGTCTGTCGCTCGATTTTCAAAGTACCCGTAATCCAGAAATGTGTAGAGATAGGAGTTTTGTTCCAGGAGCAATCGATATTCTAGCGTACCAATGATGTGACTTGAGGCCAATATACTCTGATCATCAAATCCGCGAATGGTTTGTAGTCCGCCCAAACGCCTCATTTCATTCACAAAAATAGGGTCGTTAATAAGCCAGTGCCCTTGCGCACCGATCATAAAGGTAGTTCGTTTTAAAAGAGGGATAAACACTTGCCCTTTCCCGCTAATCTCATAGTGATTGGTCCTTAACTGCACATTATCATAAACACTTGCGTCAATGGAGTCCAAAGGAATAATGGTTTTGAAGCCGGCACCTCCTTTGGCAGTGGCTGTATATCCCTTTCTCGGATTCAAACGGTAGTCCAGATTCTGGAATAAAAATTCCACGCCAAATGTGTTTTTTCGGGTATTATTGAATTGAGGAAGTACAGGTGACCATTTAAATCTTTCTTCATCTAAAATGGTGCTGGTGTAGTTCTTAACGTAGATGCCTACAAAGCTATTCCCGGGAAGTTGAAGCCTTAAATTAGCCTCCGGCTGTACTTCAAGATAGGTGCTGTCTCTTTTGTAAAGATTGAAGCTCCCGCCTACGCCAAAAGGACTGCCAAAAAAATATGGGAAATAAGTACTGATGTCCAGTTCCTGGGTCTGGGTTTGTAATTTTTGCCAATGGAAACCTAATTTTTCGCCACGATTAAAAGCATTGGTCAGTCCCAGTTTGATGTCGCCGGTAAACGTGATTTTACCATTATCATCTGGCAACACACCGAGGATTCCATTGAAGTTATTGGCGTTGTTTTTGGCCAGATAGACGTATAAATCGGCTTTGCCCTTTTTAAAAATAACTTCTGGGGGCTTACTGGAACGCAGGAATTGAAGTTCCTTGATTCTGGTGCCAATTTCTTCAAATAGTTGTTGATTATATGGATCACCATTGTGAATTTTAATCGAGTTACACAGGTATTTATAGTTAATCTCTGCTCCTTTGATGTAAATAGTGTCTATCGTAATTAAATCGAGTGGTTTGATGTCCAGATGCGCTTTAATATTCTCAGATTCAATCTCGTCTATCTTAAGCTTGATTTGGGCAAACGGATAACCGTTGTTTTCATACTGCATTAATAGTTTTTGAATCAGAGTTGATAGCTTTTGAGGAGAAATGGGTTTCTGGTTGTAAAGTTTCTCTCTAAACCCCGATTTATGAAGGTATTCATTTGGAATGCCTTCAGCGCTTAATTCTGCCCACTGATATTGTTCCCCAACATGAAGCCAAACAGTGCCTTCGAGACTGTCGTAAACGGAAGAGTCAACATTGCTGCTCAGGTAGCCGTCCGCCATCAATTGAAATTCCAAATTTTGGATATGGTTTTGAGCGACTGCGCGTGTGTCGAAAGTCTGTTTTTTTTTGATCAGTTCATGATGTTTATCAGACTCAATTTTTAAGGTGTATTGACCTATCGCTCCAGATGAAAAGAACAGAGTAAGAGGGGCTAATATGCCTGCTTTGAAGCGCATCTACGGTAAAGTAACGAAAAGAAACGCAAGATAGTTTGTTACCATTGAACTGGTGTGCGCCCTTTTGAAGTGAGAATGTCGTTGCATTTTGAAAAATGACCACTTCCCAAAAAACCTCTGTGTGCTGAGAACGGAGAGGGGTGGGTAGTTTGCAAAATATGGTGTTTGCTACGATCAACCAATTGTGCTTTCTGTTGTGCAAAACTTCCCCAGAGTAAGAAAACTACATCTTGTTTTTCGTCTGAAATGGTTTTAATCACTTTGTCAGTGAATTGTTCCCAGCCTCTTTTTTGATGTGAACCAGGTGTTTTATGTCGAACAGTCAATGTAGCGTTTAACAATAGCACACCTTGTTTGGCCCATCTTTCCAAGTTGCCGGAAGCTGGTGGTGGTGTACCTAAATCTCGTTCAATTTCTTTAAAGATATTTTTCAGAGAAGGAGGTTGTGGAATGCCATCAGCTACGGAGAAACAAAGTCCATTGGCCTGTCCCGGACCATGGTAGGGGTCCTGACCGATGATCACAACTTTCAAATCGTCCAAAGGTGTATGATGAAAAGCAGAAAAAATCTGCTTGCCAGGCGGATAGATTTGGTTTTTGTATTGCGCTTTTTCCTGAAGCAGGAACGCTTTCAGTGCTTTAAAATAATCTTTTTTAAACTCGTTTGCCAGAACTTTAAGCCATGATTCCGGCAAATCAGGTGTTTTAGTAGTTACCATATTGGGTTTTGAATCTAAATTGGCAGGAAAGTTGCTAATTAATTTAATGATTATAAAAAAGTTTTGTAACTTTTCCACTTCTTAATAAAAACAACATGAAGAGATTTGCAATTGTAGCATTGGTTATTTTGAGTGTAGCGCTGGTATCATCTTGTGCTTCAGGTAGAAATGGCGGTGGCGGCGGTAAGGGTAAGTGTCCGGCTTACGGAGGTTAATAGTAACCACGCCTTATTTTTTATTCCTGTTTTCCATTTGTTTTAATGGGTTGTTGATGCGAATCCTGTTTTTGGGAGTGTTTTTGGTGTCTCAATAATTTATATTTCCTGAAGTTAATTGTCACCATATCTATTTATCTCTTGTCCCTTTCCTGTTTTAGTCAGAATTACCTGGATTATTATGACCTTGTCAATAAAGCAAAGCTTGAGACTTTAGATTCTAACTTAAGCAAGTCGGTTATTTTATATAAGTCGGCGTTCGAACAATTTGATTTTCAGTTTGCCCGGGATTGCATTCATGCTTGTGAAGTTTCCGTTAGAAATAAGTCAGATTCATTGACATA
>JAUILH010000067.1 GCA_030433115.1 Bacteroidia bacterium
CTGACACCAACCACAGCATTAAAATCGGTCACAGAATTAACCGTATTTGTCCTCTGAGTGAAGGTCCAACTCAAGCCAGCAGATAAATCGAAATAATTTTGCGCCACATTGGCAAACGCTTCTGAGGTAGTTCCCAATGAACTTGAGCCTGGCACATATTGGTCCTCCCAAATCAAATTGGTTTGTCCCAAACTAAATTGATTAAAACTACCACTGACTCCAAGTGACAATGTCTGATTGGCATCAAGGTATAAATGATCTGACACCAAAAGTTCAAATGCAGTGTTCTTCATCTCAGGATCACCTGCTTTGTCTGAATATGCTCTAATACCAAGTCCCAAATAGGAATTCTTCCATTGTTTTTTCATCAAACCATTATCAAACGAAAATTGATATGTTTTGAAACCAGGTCCCAGAGATCCCCATTGTTGTCTATGCGTCAAACTCACTCTTTGATTTCCGTTAAAATTACCAGTCAGTGCCGGATTTATTTGAGTATCGTTATTGAATATTTGGGTGAAATGCACATCTTGACCTAACACACCAAGTGTGAGAGATTGACACATCAAAATTCCAATGATTTTTTTTCTATTCATGACTTTTACTTTATCTGATTAGACTTGTATTTCCACTCATTTTTCTCACTTCATTATTATGAAGCACACCCACTAGAACATAGTGGTAGGTTCCCATTTGAGCTGGCTCACCATTAATATTTCCATCCCATTTTATAGTAAGATCATCCGTTTCAAAGACCATGGCTCCCCACCTATCAAATACTTTGAATTCAACATTTTTGAACGCTGAGGTAATCACACCGTAGCTTTCATTCAAACCATCTCCATTAGGTGAAAATGCTGTTGGAATGAAAATTTCATCATTGAATTCTACAGTGACTGTGACAGTTCCCATAGCACTGCAGCCCATACTTTGACCAGTCACCACGTAGCTTGTAGTAACTGAAGGATTGGCATCCGGAGATGAACAATTAGCACAACTCAAATCTGCTGAAGGAGACCAGAGGTAGGTATCTGCACCTGATGCATTTAAATAAGCCCCTCCTCCCAGGGCGATGGTTGTATCGTTACTCGTTACGATGGTAGGATGGGGATTTACATGGATTGTGAAGAAAACCGTATCTACATTCATGCTGGCATCCGTAACAACGACATAATAATTGGAACTTGAGCCCGGACATAATGTATGTACTGAGGTACCACTAGTGCCATCACTCCACAGATAAGTATATGGTGCCTGACCCGTTGTGACGGATACTGTTTGAATGCTACATGAATCTTCACAAATAGAGGTATCTCCGCTCACCGTAGCTGCTACAAAAGTCGCACAATTAATCACCGTGAGGTCAATTGAATCCACTCTCACACATTGACCATTGCTCACTTCTACATAGTGTGCATAGTTTCCCTGAGCGGCATGAGACATACTAAAGGCATTGGATATCCCCACACCAAAATCCCAACTGTACGCATAGCCTGTAGGCAGTGAAATCGTATATACATCATTTTCGCACAAAGTGGTATCATTTGGCCAACTGTACATTGGCATGGTATCAATGGCAATGGTAACTTCTGACGAATCCAGACCACATGACGTACTTCCAACAACGTAATAATACGTACCACTTAATGAGCTGGAAGGATCAAAGCTTCCCAAATGACCTCCCGATAATGTCGAAGGCCCTGACCAGTTTCCTCCGATATCCGGATTTCCGCCCAACCCTGTGAAGAGATTGACCTGAGCAGCATTTGAACAATATGTCAAAGAGATATCTGTTCCGGCATTTGGCGTGGCATTATTTGTAATCGTCATGAATGCGGTATCATTGGGACACGCACCAGTGCCCAGTACGACATATTCATATGTACCACTGGTGTGAGTAGATGGGTCAAAAGTCCCCTGATCTCCTCCGGAAAGCACACTGGGACCATTCCAGGTACCACCTGCATCCGGATTTCCGGACAAACTGTCTAACAAATCAAAATTTGTTGTGGCTCCACAAATATTCAAAGCACCATCCTGACCTGCGTTTGGAGGCAAATCTATGCTTATATCTACCTCTGCCGTATCATTTCCACATGATGGATTATTGATGATGTATTGATAAATCCCTGCTGCATTCGTTGAAGGATCAAAAGTTCCTAAATAAGCTCCTGATAAAGCCGAAGGACCTGTCCAGGTTCCATTAATATCAGGAGACCCTGTCAAACTTGAGAACAAATCGAGCTGTGGGGCGTTGGCACACAGAGATAGTGATATATCATTTCCTGCATTGGCACCGGATGCTCCAACAGTAATTGTCACTTCACTTGTATCCGATACACCACTTCCACTTACGATAACCTGATATGTGGTGGTAACAGATGGACAAACCGTATGAGGACCATTCCCGGAAAATGCTCCCGGAGACCATGTTAAAGTGTAGGAACAAATGCCATTCACAGCAGCAGTTAAGTCGACACATTGGCCTGGACAAATGGAAGAATCTGTAGCCGTGAGGACTACTCCAATACTTGTATCGCAAGGCTCCTCAAAGAAGGATTGCACAAAATTTGGAAATCGATTTGAAGATAAAATATTGCCAGAAGTCAGAGACATAAAGTTGGGTGTATAATTGCAGGCCGTTCCTGCCTCATTGGGATCGTTGATCACTCCAATCCACCCGCTTCCTCCAAAACCACCTTTTGAGAAATAGATTTTACAGTCGGGAGCAAGCTGCATGCCTCCGGTTATTTCCCAAGTACTTGAGGTCAACTGAGTTTTAGATGCTTTGACCGCAACAGTATCAGGTCCCATTCCAGTACCTCCACCTGCACTTAAGTCGTATTGGTAGCAGTGAAAACCTGCTGCATATAGTTTTGAATTGTCAGGAGAAAATTCAAGCTTAAAACCAGCTGTGCCACAATCGCTCCATCTGTAGCTCAACTGACCAGTGGCATTGTCAAAACCATACAAGGTTAAATTGGCGTTTGAACTGGCTCCTGAACCGCAGACATTTTGAGACACCAACATAGATCCATCCGGAGAAAATTTGGCACCGAGTGAGTTATCTGGTCTTGCAGGTGGTCCTACAGAACTTGTTACAGGTGTCATATTAACACCTGCTGCTGTCACTTCATAGGCATGCCAAATGTTGGTAGATTTTTCCTGAGCAATGACCCAATATCCGGTTCCGGAGGCATTTCGAACTGCTGTGAGTTTTTCTTCATTTGGGGCAAATAATAAAGTGTTTTTATTGCCTGGTAAAACATCTCCATTGCCACCGTTTAGGGTCATGTCGACTTCTGAAAATCGAACACCATCCAAACCAGAAGCTTCAATGGATGTTCCGGCAGTAAAAATGAAATAGCGGTCCGGATTTCCTGGATGGGGCACAATGACCGCTGGTTGAACAGTTGACACATCCCCCATTAAACCCGTTCCATTTGGCATGACCACATGATTTCGATCCCACACGGTTTCACCATTGGTATACATCAATAGATTACCTGACAGGTCACTAATGGTAGCACAACCTTCGGTTGATCCAGTTATGCTACTACCGGAAATACTTGTTGGACTGCCACAAGTAAAGTCCAAAGCAGCTCCATCGGAAAAATACCAAAAATTACTTCTGATTTTCTCGAACGATTGGGCAGACAAACTATTCACCAGGAAAAGCAAAATGATGCAAGTAATGGTCTTCTTGAGGTAATTCATAGGCTTATCTAATTAATCTCTAACAAGATTAAGTCCTGGAATCGAAAAAAAAGAAGCAATCTTAAAGACGAAATTGACTAAAACAGATCAACTTATGAGGAAAAACATCTCAAAAACAAGCATAAATAACGTAAAAAAATAACGTAATAAAAATCACAAAATCAAAAACTTAAATAAAAAAATACAGAACTATACATGTAAAACCAAAACAAAATAACTAATCTTAACTTTTCATCATTGGTTTTCCCGTAATTTTGTGGTCGAACCAACCGCTGAAATCGAAATAATGTGTCACCCTTGTCCATGACTCTGAAGCGCGCATCTGATCAATTTCTGATGCCTTATTCACCAAGTAATCATACCCTGAATCCTCATCAACCAGTAACTTACCGACATATACTTCCAGAAATTCCAAAAACCAACTTTCGAAAGCATATAAGTTCGATTGATTGGAGAAATACCGCCTAATAGATTGAAGGTAATACTCTAAATTGACATAATTCTTAAGTTCAATATGAATCACTATTTGGACAAGTCTGGCAAATTTTTGGATGTCTTTTCTAAACTTAAAATTATCGTTAAGCACCTGATAATTAAACTCTAAAGCCTTCTTATAATCACCCGAATAAAAATAGTGATTACCCAGGTTATAGATGCAAATTACATGGAACAATTTATTGAGTTTCCCTTCAAATTCAAGTAAACCATCTTCACAATACTTCACAAAATCTTGAAATTGACCTGAGATTTGATGATCCACAATAAGTCCCAATTTATTTGAAGCCAGGTATTCAAATTGCTTAAGTTTTAGGTAAGGGGTATTGCATTCTAAAAGCGCCATTTTCTCATATGCCTCCAATGCTTTTTCAAGGTTGCCATTGCGGCCAATAGTCATACTGTAATTATTAAGAACAGTGAGATAATCATACTTCTTTTCGGTTTTCATTTGAGGATACTCGTCATACAATTTATACTGATTCTTCATGTATACCAGCGCCATTGGGCGGTTTCCTTTTAAATCCTCTGCCAGAAATTTGGCTGAATTAAATTGACATTTACTATTGAAGGTATGTGCAAAATTTTCGTCATGAAAATAGGGTGTGCTCAAGTGTTCTTCCACCTGCTCCAAAAGACTTAAATAAGGCAGGTTTCCTTCATTTTTAATGGTCTCCCAAATTTGAGTTTTTAATGAGTTGTATTTCTTTTCAATGCGAATATTATCAAGAGCTGCCCCTTCTTCCTTATCAATTTCAGCCATACGGACATCCTTTTTGCTGTTCTCATCGTGTTTGATGATGATTTTCTCATACCTCAGCAACTTCACCAGGAGCAAGAAGTCTTCTATAAAAACAGCTTTCTTTTTATTCTGTCTAATCATCTTTAAAGCCTGAGACATCAGGTTCTTCTTAATCAAAGCATCAATCACCAATAAATGTGACATGATCTGGGCAGACAGGGACTGTTCCGAATTGACATTGAATAATGTACTATTAATGGCTTCTATCAGATAATTCTTCTTTCTTGATAAATTCGGAATCTTCTCCAACTTTCTTTGAACTTTGTCGATGGGGCGTCCTTTGGCTCTATCGATGACATTAAAAAGTTGTACAAAATCAGCATTGTCGTTACCGGACAGGTAGTGCTTTCTTAGATACTTCTTTTCAGCATTGCTCAGTGACCAAATCAAGTCAAAAATGTGTGTTTGGACCGTAACTTTTCCCATTTCCATCTCTTTTACACACTAAAAATAAAAAATCAGCAGTTTAACTGCTGATTTTTAATAAAATGGACAAAATATTTTTTCTCAGGAAAGTTACATCCTATTCTCTTCAGTTCCATCAGGATGCTTGGCAAATCTTCTAGGCTCAGAGCCATGAGTTGGATCCTGAGATTTCCAGGGCCAACCACCAAATCGAGTTTGCTGATAGTCGTAAAAGGCTTGTTGTACTTCCTGTTTGCTATTCATAACAAATGGACCATGCTGTACTACATTTTCGTTCAGAGGCTTACCTTGAAGAACCAAAATCTGTGCATCCGTATCTCCATTCTTGATGTTCAAATCAACTTCCGAATCGACATCCGCAGCATGGTAATGTGGTATTTCTGTCCCCTCAACAGTCAATTGATTGCCCTCAAAAAAATACAAGGTTCTATTCACACCCCGAGCTGTTTTTTCCAATTTTAACTCAGCGCCAGCTTCTAACTTAATGGCATATATGGCAACATGGTTATTCTCATCAGATGCCCATGAATCCGGATTAGCTGAAGGCGCTTCATGCGTTCCCAGTTTTCCCGCGAGTACTTCAACCCTCATTTTTTTACCATTGACATCTGTGCTTTCAATCACTGGAATGTCTTCACTCCAATTCATTTTAAAGTAGGGGTCAACCATTTTGTTTTTTTGAGGGAGGTTCAACCAAATTTGGAATAATTCCAAACGATTATTCTTATCCTCATGAACCAAAGGAAACATCTCTGAATGCTGAAGTCCTTTTCCTGCGGTCATCCATTGCACATCTCCATGACCATACCTGGCTGCACCTCCAAGAGAATCTGCATGATCTACATAGCCATCTCTCACAACTGTAATTGTTTCAAAACCTCTATGCGGATGTCCTGGAAAACCTGGCACTTTACTGCCGTGATACATGCGCCATCCGTCCTTTAATATGAAGTCCTGACCAATTTGACGTCCTTCCAGAGAAGCATCTGGTCCTAAAACCTTATTCCCTTTTGGGTATTTATCTTCATGATGCACACAGAATAAAAACGGGTCCTGTGTTTCCCATTGAAAGCCTAGAGGCCTTACTTTTTTCACTATCATTTTAGCGTCCTTTTCTTTATCTGGTCCACTGATTTTTCCAGCCGAACTTAAAGCTGCAGCAGAAGCAAGCAGACCTGTTTTTCTTAAAAATTGTCTTCTACTTTCGTCCATAAAGTAAAGATACGAATAAATTATTGTACATACAACTATTGTATATGAATCAATCATTATAACATAAAGAAAGGGAATGAAAGAACTTCATTCCCTGCTGTTGCTACTTAGGTTTAAAAGGAAGGATTATTCAAGAATTGATTGTTCTGAATCATTTCTACAGTGCAAATCTAGCCCCCCAATTGAAAGCGAAGATCAACACAAGATGACCATTCTATTAAGAACACCTTAGCCATCTTAAACTTCCTTCAAGGATATGTTAAACCGAGTAATCACATAAGATTAGTGAATATATTCGACCACATCAAAGACATGGTGGAACGTATTTATTCACGATTGAAGACACAGAACAAAGCAATGTATTTCATTGTGGTTTTGGTATTAAGCTATGTGATGATCCGACATTTCATCCATCATGACGCTTTGTCTGCGAATGTCCAAACCATCCTAATCAACCGTGTCCTAGCTTTTTTTAGTATGATTTTCATTGGCATGAGTCTTTTCAAAAGAGGACGAACAAGACGTGCCTTTTTGAGTCGACAGTTGGCTTTATTGGGATTCGCTTTTGCTATTTCTCATATAATCATGACCTTATTGTTTTTCTCAGAACAGCACTTCCCAATATTTTTTGACCATCAGGAACTCAATCTAAAAGGAGAACTCATTCTGTCGACCGGCGTACTATCCATTGCCGTTTTCTGCTTGCCATTCATTGCCTCCTTTAAGGTCTTAGGCTCAAGGTTTTATCGTGAACGTACCAATGAATTCTTTATGTTATCCTACATCTCCTATGTCTTCTCCATACTTCATGTATGTATTATTGGGATGGAAACGTGGTTCACATGGGAGTCATGGCCTATGCTACTCCCTCCTATCAGTTTAATAGCCTTTGTGATTTCAACTGGGTTGGTTTTAAACAAACTTTTTAGGATTTTTAATTACCCATACAGAAAGAGCCGCATCTAGTTTCCTTATTATTTAAGGTGTTCATGTGATTTTTTGCATTATTTTTGCAGTCCTCATTTTAGAATGAGTAGTTCTTTTCAAATTACCTAAATGGGGCTGTTTTTGGATTTGACAGCAGCTGCAATGGGTATGTAAGCATGTCGAGCGTTCTGAATATTACTCGTTAAATTAAATTCTGATGCCTTTAACTGGCAACAATGACTACGCAATGGCTGCCTAATCAACCAAGTTGATTGCGCTTAATGGACTGCCTTAGAAGGCAGCCACCATTTGTCCTCCTCTAAGCCCTTCTCAAAGGCGTAGAGATCAGGGCATCATAAACTTTGAGATAGTGTTGCGACCGCTTTGTTCGTAATACAAAACTAAAGAAGCTAAGCTTAAGGTAGCTTGCTCATGGGCAGCCTTAAGTCGAAAATTAATTGTGAGATACACATGTAGAAAGCATAGTCGTTCGTTGTCTGGACGCGGGTTCGATCCCCGCCAGCTCCACTAGATGAAAGCCAATCCCAAATGGATTGGCTTTTTTAGTATCCAGTTGTTTAATTTTCAGCAAATAAAGCTCTGAAAAGAAGGTTTGAAAAAGCTTATCAGGCTTGCCATTTGACATCTAAAATTCTTCTCAGTTTTACCAAGTGGTACTTCCGACACAAATTACTAAACCTATCATCTGTAACCGAAAAGAAAAATTGAGTTATATCAAAAAACCTATGAAATCGCTATGGATATTTTGCCTAACACTCTTTTCTCTGGCTGCACACGGGAAAAACAAGTTGGATCAAACTGAGCACTTAGCACTGTATGGTCAAGTTTGGGGATTTTTAAAATACTTTCATCCCAGTCCGGGCACACATAACTGGGACCACATTTTGCTCAACGACTTTTCGCTGATAAAAAGTTGCGAAAACGATTCTTCATTTAATCTAATCATTTCCAAGATGATCGACAAATGCGGGACGTATACTCCCATGCCAAGATCTGTCAAGGATTCCATGAGATTTGACAACAGTTTTACTTGGATTAACAATCCATCTCTCTCCAATGAAAACAGGGCTTATCTTGCTGAATTGTACAAAAACAAACCGCGCTTTAAGAATAAATATATCAACCAAGCAGGAGCAGGCAACCCAAAAATCATCAATGAATTGGATTATGGAGAATATAAATTCAATAAGGCAATCAATTTCTTAGCGCTTACACGTTACTGGAATATCATTAATTACTACTGTCCTAACAGAGAACTCATCCCAGAAGACTGGACAACCATTTACAAAGAGTACATCCCCATATTTGATGCTGCCAACACCTTCGAAAAATACTACTTTTACATACGTCAGTTAACAGCAGAAATAAGGGATGGACATGGGTTCATTCATTCGAAAAACGATCCCATGAGCAGTTACAGACATGCTCCTTTTTACTGTCTCTCGGTTTCCGACGGATATTACATTACTCATGTATGGCAAGACAGCTTGCACCCATTCAACCTTCAACGTACAGACAAAATTATTTTGATTGATGGCATACCTGTTGAAGAAAAAATGCATCAAATTGGAAAGATGATATCAACTTCTAACGATTACTATTTGTCCAAGTCTACTTACTACTTGAGTATTTCCGATCAGGACTCAATACAAATCACAATCGAAAGGAATGGAGTTCTAATTGACCAAACATTATCGACCATTGACCAGACCACACTGAAAAACCGATATCCCACTCATACACCACATAAAGCACCTCCTCCTTACCGCTTTTTAAAAGATTCCGTTTCTCAGATAGAATACTGCTATGTTAATATGGGCAGGTTAAAGCGGAAAGACATCAATTCAAAATTTAAACGAAAGCTGAGAAAAACAGAGCATTTAATCATTGACAGCCGCAATTACCCAAACTGGACATTGTTAGAGTTGTGTAGAGTCCTGATAAAGGGCAGAACTACTTTTGCCAAGTTCGCTCAAATAGATTTTGATTATCCCGGTTCATTCAAATGGACAAAGAGTCAAACTATTGGTAACAGGACAAGCGCTTATCAGGGAAAGATATATGTGTTAGTTGACTACAACACTATGAGTCAGGCGGAGTACACGGTTATGGCGCTTCAACAACATCCCAACACCATTGTAATTGGAGGACAAACAGCTGGTGCTGATGGCAATATTTCAGGAATACCGCTTCCTTTTGGAGTAGAATCCGTCTTTTCAGGATTGGGTGTATTCTATTTGGACGGCAGACCTACCCAACAAGTGGGAATTGATCGCGATATTAAAGTTGTACAGGATAAAAGTCATATTGAAGGGCTCGAAGATTTGATTTTCAATAAGACCCTAGACCTAATCAGAAACTAAAAACCCATGCGACTCATCACACTGGCACTTCTTCTCACTTTCTTTAATTGTGAGGCTCAACAAGAAAACTCCTATATCAATTACCATCAAAAATGCAGACTGGCAGAAGCATTTTTTATCCGGGAAAATCCAGACAGTTGTTTTTTAATTTACAACCAGGCTTTTAGTGAATACAAAATTCTTTTTCCCAGGGATTGTTTTATGGCTGCTCAAATTGCCCATAAATCCAATCATGATTCACTTGCCATCGAATATCTAATGAAGGGAATTAAGTTTGGATTAAACCCTGAATTCCTTTTAGCAGATAGCACATACAAAGCACTCGAATTAACGACTAGTAAATATTGGGCTAAGATTACTGAACAAAAAGATTCTCTGTACCGCATATATGTCGACAATATAGATTGGAAAATGAAAAATGAACTCATGCGGCTGATAAGGATAGATCAAAACTGGAGAAGAAGAAATAATAAGTGGTTTAATCGAACCTTCAGGAAAGGATTGGAAAAGAAATTTGACGCAATCAACGATCAACATGTCATTTATCTGGACTCCATTTTTAAAAACACAGGATACCCAGGTTCCTGGATAACGGGCATTGGGGATTCATTACATTACCAAACAAACTACGCATCATTTAACAATGCAAACTTAAGTGATCTCCCCTCCATAGTACTGTATCATAACGATAGTGCTTTTATGAAGTATGGTGATTTCTTGTTTAATGAAATTAAAAAGGGACATATTCATCCAAGAACATATGCCTTAATACGAGATTTCAGAGACCGACACTTGGTAAAGAAGGACAAAAATGAAAAGATGTACTATAATATTTGGTGGGAAAGAGATAATTATTCTATTGAAGAGTTTAAAAAACACTGTCATGAAATCGGATGCCCCACAAAACAGCATTTAAGAGATTTAGACAACAAGCTTGGAAGAGGGTATGACGGTTTTTGGTTTCCTTTTAGGTAAAGTCAAGAGATACAACAACCCTCAACAGCAGGTCTTTCCAATGGATATTTCTTAGGGAGATGCCCTCCTCAAAGACACAATATATGTATTACTAACTCTTAAGAATCGACTCCAAATCCTCTATACAAAAGTTCGAACTTTGTCCACTTGGGTCCACCTTCGCGCACCGTAGCTCTGAGTTTCACGAGGAGCTCAGGTGCGCATTACATTATTCCTACCAATTAATTTTATTTATAGATATGCGCTCCGGTGGAGGAACTCCACTTAACGTTTCGTTCCTAAAGCTGGCGGTCTTTGGTTGTAAATAGATTACGTCCTCAAATGTTCTCTTCGCTCAATGCAAAAGAATCAAACATGGACAGTCTATATATTAAAACTATCCGACGGTAAGCACTATGTTGGATGTACTAGCAATTTATCCTCGCGACTAGATCGCCACAAGAGAGGAAAAAGTAATTACACCGCGGACAAACTACCTTTCGAACTCATCTCGTACTTCACCTTCTTCGATAAATACAAAGCTTTTTTCTTTGAGAAGTATTTGAAATCCGGATCCGGAAGAGCGTTTATGTATAAAAGACTTGTTTAAGACTTGTGTATAAATTCAGGTTGTTTTTATGGAATGTAAGGTAATTTACTTCATACAATTATGAATTTGCATTTAGCAGACATATTTCCAGTTGCTTACGCAAACATAGATTCAAGAAAAATAAAATACTATGCTAAATAAAAAATTGAAACTGGTTTTAGCCAAATCTTTAGCGACTACTATGAGAATCTTCGTTCAACTATTACTCTTGATTTTAACAGTAGAAACAGCACGTTCTCAGTCGTTTTTCGAATGTGCGTTTTACGATGAAGTATAATCTGAAAACCATAGGAGGCTTTATTTCTGTCGAGAACAGAAGCACAGGAAATGTCTATAAGGTAGACCCTGATTCCTTAGGATTCTTCAAGATCCAATTGCAGCAAGGAATCAATGTTATGCATTTCGTTATTAGACCTGATAGATACGAAGAAACTAGCCTGAAATTATATATTGAAGAAGGTCAAGACACTACCCTAAAAAGAAAAGTTCTTTTGAAAAAGAAAAAAACTAAAGATTGTGATTGGGCAAGAATTGATGATGATATGTCTAGTCTTTTAAACTCAGAAAAGAAGATTAGTCCAGACCTAGAGTTTTATAGAATTTATGGTTGGGAAGACCGGATGCCTGGTAGTGAAAGTTGTCCTTCAGTAATAATTGAGATTATGGGAGACATCACGCAGGAATATGTGGTGAACTCTATATATGCTAAATGTGATTCGTCTATTGTCAAACTAGGGTATTTAAATCTTACTCCATCAAATACGAATACACTAAGAAAGCAGGAGACCTCAAAATAACTTATTTAACTTTTGAAGGTTTTCCCAAGAAATGTCAAGAATTGCTGTTAGAAATGAAGCAAGTATCGACAGGTCAAATCTTTATTATGGGGCATTATGGTGAATTGGGAATAGCCTATGCAGAATAACGAAAAGTTACTGGCAAAGCATGGATTAGCATGTTGCACAAGTTTAACGCCGTTTCGTCAAAACGTTGATCTATAAGCTCTCAAAAAACTCACTTTCAAAAACAATTAACTCATTGATTTCGCCCCTCAATGATTCAACATATTGTACATTGAATCCACAACATCAAGTTCCTTCATCTTTTTAGACAACGAAATTCACGGCCCCTAATCACATCTCCGTGTATGCTATGAGTTTTTATTACCAAAAAAAATCATAAATTAAACCTGATTGGCACATGAAAAACTAGTTCACATTCTAAATAATCCAAGATGACTTCAAATTACAATGAGCTGTTCAATTTTTTAGAAGAAACCGAAACAACATATGATAAAATATATGAGACCATATGGGATTGGGATGATGATGATTTGGCTAAATATGTAGATGTTCTCAATATGGTTATTCGTAGAGAATGTCCGGACCGATTGTCAAATACTCAGAACACCTTTATGGCTAACACAGAATTAAGTGGTGGAGGATATCCATGTTCATTTATAAAATGTCGATTAAATAAGATTGATCAACTTGCACGAAACACCATTATGTATGCCGACCGAACATATATTCAAAACCCATTTCTTAGATATAACCATCATCATACGTTTAGTGATTTGTCCAGAAGAATGTTGATTGAAGACATTCAGGTTATGACATATATTCGCCCCCTTCTTGAATCAGGTCTATTCGCAATATGTACAGATAAACACAATTTTTGTTCTGAGTGCTATAATAATTTGATTCGATCGAAGGTAATACCTAAGGAAGAGGCTGTTTTAGCAACTAAAGATTTCGTCAGAATGAAATTCGCAAGGCAAGTTAAATACTATGTTGAAGAATCTAATGGTGAAATTGTTATTGTCTGCAAGGGACCCGAGGATATCATGGACCACGAGACCATTTTGATATGGGGTGGCAAATCAAATGAATTAATTAACGAACGTTTCATCGAAGGAAAATCAACTAGATTATCCGAAAAAGATGTCAAAAAACTAGGCATACCTGATTTTTTTAGCACGTCATTGTTGGATGATATGTTAATGAACGCTTATTACGGGACTGTGAATAAGGCGAGTTACGTGACAACAAGAGAGGTAGATTTTGAAATCCTTTTAAGGTCGGAACAAATTCCTGAAAACAAAATAAAAACAGATTTACTTAAGAACATTACTCATGGCGTACCCATTATCCCACAAGTATCTTTTGATGCTCTGATAGAAATGAGAGAAAAAGAAGGGGAGTCGTTTCTAGTTTATAGAGATGCCATGAATAAGCTCGTTAGAGACAATAGCTTATCAACAAAGGATGAAATCGAATCTGCTTTTGCGGACTATATTAAACCAGAGTTAAATAGAATAGATTTAAGCATTTCTAACTCGAAAAAGATTCTCAAAAAGAAATTAAAAAAAGATCTATTCGTTGGATCTACATTGTTAACCATTGGCTGCTTTTCCGGGTTGATTCCTCCCAGTGCTGCAGGATTAATAGCTGGTGCGGGAAGTCCGGCCTATGCTATTGCCATGAGCAATCATTTACAGTCATTGCTCAATAAATCTGAGAAAGTTGAAGGGAGTGAATTCTATTTTCTTTGGAAAATTTTAGACAACTGGAAAAACCTTGGTTAAATAATCTGAACTATCAAGCTAAGGCAGTATCTTTCTATACATCTCCTCAAAACCAAGTCAAACACCTCTTTGACCAACTCCCACTGTCCATCCGTTTATTTAATCATTTACATTGTGATATGAAATCACTCATCGCATTGAACCTGGCAATTTTACCGTGGGTCTTCTCATACGCACAAACTCTTGAACGCAGTATGCAGCAAAAACAATGGCCGCAAACAGCAATCTATCCATATGAAATTCAAGGACCAGTGAAATCCTGGAAAATGAAAACACATGGTGACATCATCAAACAAATAACCTTCAATCAGTCAGGTAACGTCCTGTCGGGTTCCGTTGAAAAAATTAAACCGAGATTGATCTATCATGCTCCGGAAATCTTAGCCAGAACATATGAGAGACAACTCTCTTTAGTTGACACAAGCAATGGTGCTCCAAAAATCTTGTTAAACAGCAAAAATCAAATACTAAAAAAGAGCATGGGAAATACTGACACCATTAATAGATTTGACGAAAATGGAAAGATTTTGATGAGCTGGACCAGAACATATATTTCTCGCACCTATACCCATGATAGCAAAGGCAGAATTGATCCTCCTTACGTATACAGAGACACGGTATATAGTCTAACGCTTTTCAAGTACAATCAAAAAGGGTCCTTAGTCACATTTGCCTATTTCAACAGAAGCGGCAGCAGCAGCGACAATTCAATGGGAATCATTTTTAAAAGAGACAGTTCCGATAATCTCATTGAAAAAAGAGAGTACGATTCTCATGCCATTCTGTCAAGATGCTTTGGCGATTTTCACTCTATGAATGATGATTATCTGGAAAAGGTCATTGGGAAAATTGAGGCAAATGCTTACACCGTTGATGACATATTTTCAAATTGCCTTGTGATAGATGAGTACAAGTATTATTGGAAATCAACTTTCAACTACAACTCCAAAGGAAACTGTATTGAATACACATATTACGGATATCGTCCAATCTATGGCGCCCCCGAGCAAACTCTTAGAGCCGAATGGGAGTACTCAAAAGACGCTAAAATCAAAGAATTTCAATACGATGGAGATGACAAACTAAAAGCAGTTTTATACTATGATGCGCATGAAAATGTAGTCAAAGAGACCATTTTCAACGGAGACAAAGAATACGTTTTTGACTACGACATCATTTATTTTTAGGGTCATTCGCTCAGAAAATAACTGTATGACATACAGATCATTAACATAAATACGATCAAAGTAAAAACCTTGAAATAAATAACAAAATCAAAACAGACCAACGGATCAAGCATTTGTCTGGGAAGTAATATGATGAAAAGACAAAATGGATAGACCATAAGTTCAATTTGGACATTGATCCAGGATGGACAAATAATGTACTGTGTAGGCTTCTTGATACAGAAATTCGACTTAAACACTATGTCAAAGGCATAGAAGAACATTACTATCCGAAGAGAAAAGCAATAAATGGAGCGTAAAAAAGCATATTGGCCACTTAAGCGATTTAGAAAGTCTCTGGATGAATAGATTCCAACAATTTGAAGACGGACTTACCGAATTGGTTGCTGCAGATATGAGTAACAAAAAAACGCAAACTGCCAGTCATAATGATCAAAGCGTTGACAATTTAATTCAAGAATTCTCCATAAAGAGAAAAGAGCTTATTGCTTTTTTTAAAAGCCTCAATCCAAAAACCCATCATCATCGTTCATTTCACCCGCGAATAAAGGCATACATGAAGCCGGTCGATTTGCTTTTCTTTATTGCCGAACATGATGATCACCACCTCACAGACATTTCAGAAATAATAGCGAATCGTTGAGACTTCCAAAACATGTCTTGGAAAAGGACTGTACTCTATTTTCAGTAAAAAATAGAACTCCGAAAATAAAAACACCATTAAAATGAACTTTTTCAATATTTATAGATAGTACCATACATAGGCACCTTTCTCAAAACCAATGAAGCTATTGTACAATCTGTTTGTGTTGTTTTGTTTGTCGCTATCTTTTTTTTGTAGCAGCCAAGTACGTCAAAATGAAAATTCAAGTGAGGTTCGTTTCGACACCATTGGTTACACCACTAGAAATGAACCAGTAATTGAAAGTAGAATTTATGACCAATCTGGCAGAAAAACAGGTGAGTGGAAACGCTTTGTTCTTACCAAATCAAATAAGGATTCACTCATTCTAATCACGAATTGGAAAAAGGATCGAATGAGCCATATAAGAAAGTTTGATCACAAAAATGGATATTCAGATTCTTACTTTGATCGATCGGAGCGACTAAAAAAAAGAGACAAGTATATAGATGGGAAAATCTACTCAAAAACAACCTACCGGCACCTTTTTAGGCACTCTGAAAGTTCGATCTACTATCATTCAAATGGTGAAAAAAAAGAAAAGAAAAAATGGAAAGAATTTACAGTTCCTGATGGCGAACTAGTACGTGTAAAAAGTTTTTTGAAACATGGTGTATGGATCAAATACGACGAAGACGGTAAGACAATAAAACGAACTAAGTACAGAAAACAAAAGCCCGTCTCTTGAATTGGCTCAATAGAGCCCACTACTTTTTGATTTTTAAAGAACAAATTATGACTAAGCTAAATTATTTATTGCTCTTAATTATCTTGACTCCAGCTATTACTTTTGGGCAGAATACTTTATACACAAAACAACAGGTATATGAAGATTTAAGTTACCTCCAGTCAAAACTAATAGACCAACATCCAAACATCAATATCTATACATCAGAAGAAGAATTTTCCCATTTCTTCGAAAACATGGACATAAATGACAGCCTAACTGAATTAGAAGTTTATAATCTAATAGCCACTTCCAATGAAGTCATCAAAGATGGGCATACCCTATTCTATCCAAACAAAGAATGGAGGGAAAACAATAATTCAAATAAGCTATTTATCCCTATTCAACCGTTTTGGGATGGTAGTAATTTATACGTTTCCAAAAATTATAGTTCGACGGACAAATTATCAAAAGGAGCTAAAATAATTTCCATAAACGGCATAAAGTCGCAAGAGTTAATACAAGGAATGTTAAGCAAAATGATGCGTGACGGTAATAATTACAGCTATCCCATCTGGGTACTGAATACCTACTTCTACGAATATTTCAGCTATTTTCATGGTTGTAGTGATGAATACGACATAAAGATTGACAATGGAACAGAAGAAGTATTGCTTGTAAAAGGCATTTCCAAACCAAAACTTTTCGAACAAATCGATAAACTTCAAAAGCATAGTGAGAAAGGAATAACCCTCGAAATTGATCAAGAAAAGAGTATAGGCATTTTAACCATAAAAGATTGGCATGCCAGCATTTTAAGGAAATACTATAAACAGAGATTTATCCCTGAAATCAAAGAAATCATTAAACAAATCGAAAGCGAGAACACCCAAAATCTTATAATAGATGTGCGCAATAACCAGGGAGGAGATACACGGCACTCTAAATACCTACTTTCATATTTATTGGATAAACCTTTTGTATTGGTTGAAGACTACTATAAGAAGAGAAATAAGACCGTGGTAAGATGCAATGGTCCACAAAGTGGAACACATCAACCCATGTCAAAAACATTCAAGGGGAATATTTATGTATTGATAAATGGTGGTAGTTTTTCAAATACGGGCATCTTCGGTTCTGTGCTTAGAAAACACAAAAAAGCCACTTTCATTGGTCGAGAAACTGGAGGAAGTGAATTTGTAATTTGTGGCAGTCCCAAAACCATAAAACTTCCAAATACTGGTATTCTAGTAGAATTACCAAGATTGCAATTTATGATCAAATCAAAGAAAGTAGATCAATATCATGGCATCATTCCTGATCATTACATTCAACCAAATGTCAATTCTATCATAGAGGATAAAGATGAGGATCTGGAGTTTACTTTCGAACTAATTAACAACAGTTCAAAATAGAGACTATGAAGTGGGTAACATATATCCTAAAGCACCTATTTTATAATTCAGCCCCAAAAATTGATTCTATCCAAATCGAAAATAAACTGTAACTTTCAATAAACCGAAGATTAAGAACTGCAGCAATTGAGTATCGTCTCCAATAAACATATCAGACATATATTGTTGGCCACATTTTCACTTGTGTTGCAATGTCCTTACACCTCAGGGTTTCCGCTCAGCAAGACTCTTTAAAATCAAAAGACCTTAGTTTTATCTATGTATCCATAGGTGGTGGAGTTGACTGGTATGACAAATCTATTTTCCCAGATGGATACAGGATGGGCGCAGGAACTTTGGCTTTAGTCGTATATCCTTTTAAATCTCGGTTCCTTGGATTTGAATGGCTATTTGAAATGGACTGTTTTGTGGCACATGATACTACGCTCATTGGGAACGAAAATAGTTATTATTGCCAATGGGGAGCCAATGTGGACAGTACTTTCGATGGAATTGGTGACCTGAAACCAGAATCTGTCAATCTTTACCCAAACCCTGCCTTTGACCGTTTGATGGTTCAATCGGACCGAGTATTGCCCGAGCGTTTAATTATCTTGGATGGTCAGGGTAGAATTGTTGGAAGACTCCCCACAAATGGCATGCAATGCGAAATCAACGTTTCTCAATTCTCTCCGGGCATGTATTTCATTAAGTGGCCATATGGGGCAAAACCGTTTCTTGTTGTGCGTTGATTGAAGCACTAATAAGATCTTGAAACTGGAAACAACATTCGATCATATAATTCTTCTGACATTCGCATTTTTATAGTCACTATAACATGTCACGTCCACAATTTTATTTTCACATATCTAGAATTATAGATATATTTGATCTGTGAACTTGAAAATTGCCACCGAAATAGGTAAATGTTTGTCTAACCAAACCAGGCTTCAGATTATGGAGTGGCTCAAAGAACCTGAAAAGCATTTCCCTCCTCACGAAACCGTAAAGCACTTTAATGATGGGGTTTGCGTGACATATATTCAAGAAAAATCGGGACTGTCTCAATCCACCATTTCCACCTATTTAAGTAACATGGAAAAATGTGGTTTGCTCATTTCTACACGACATGGTAAATGGTCTTACCTCAAAAGAAATGAACCGCTCATAGAAGCGTACAGCCAATATTTACAAAACTAGTTTTTTTACTTAATTAAATCGATAATTCTCAATATATAGAAATGAAAAACACACATGTAAAACTCATTAATCCGGAAGAGTATTTACCAAGGATACTCGACCTATTACAGCAATTGAATCCTGAAATGGATCGCAATTATTTGGAAAACACGCAAATTCAAATGACCGACATACCGAATTATAACTGTTTCGGTTTATTCCGGGACAATGAACTCATTGGCATATCCAGCGGCTGGACCACGGTAAGAATCTATTGTGGAAAGCAATTGGAACTGGACAATGTGATTATAGACTCCCAACTTCAATCAAAGGGATTTGGAAAATATTTCATCAATGAAATTGAGAATTGGTGTGTACAAAACGACTACAAATCTATAGGCCTAAATACTTACGTAGAGAATTCAAGATCGCACAAATTCTACTTCAATGAAGGGTTTCGAATTTTAGGATTCCATTTCGAAAAAAAGACATCTGCATGAAAACCTATTCAAAATCAAAACTAAACAGTGTCAAACGCGGACACAAGCGGGCCACCTATGACGTTGAGACAATCAATGCCATTCTTGATGCAGGTTTTATTGGCTATGTGAGCTACATCTACAATAATTCCGCAATTGCACTTCCAATGGCCTATGGCAGAAAAAACGATAAAATATACCTGCACAGTTCTCAAGGCAATAGAATGCTAAAAACTCTATTGGAAGCCAAAACAATGAGCATGACAGTGATGCACCTGGACGCTCTGGTTTTAGCACGATCAGGATTACATCATTCAGTTAATTACCGTTCTGCTACCCTATTTGGATCTGTCAAAAAGGTGGTGGATTCCAAGGAAAAAGAAGCAGTTCTGCATTGTTTTATGGACCATATGATGGTTGGACGATGGGACAACATTAGACCTATGCGCCAAGAAGAACTGGACAGAACCCTAGTGGTAGAAATGACCATAGAAACGGCATCTGCCAAAATAAGAGATGTGGGCGTTGAAGATGAAACAGAAGATTATGATTTAGACATATGGGCTGGTTTGGTTCCGCTGAGGCAGGTGGCAGACTACCCTATTCCCGACAAAGGTTTACCTGGTAAAATGGAGATCCCTGAGCACGTTTTAGAGTTTTATCAAAAACACAAAGCATAGAGATATCCTAATCAAAAAATTACCTATTTTTGCAACATGGTTGCAAATAGAAAACTTCCGGTAACCGTCCTAAGTGGATTTTTAGGTGCTGGTAAAACAACGCTTCTCAATCATATTCTTCATAATAAAGAAGGACTAAAAGTTGCCGTAATCGTCAACGATATGAGTGAAGTCAATGTGGACGCCAATCTGGTGAAAAGTGAAAATACCCTGTCGAGGACAGAAGAAAAGCTCGTTGAAATGAGTAACGGCTGCATCTGCTGTACACTGCGAGAGGATTTAATGGTAGAGGTAGAGCGCCTGGCAAAGGAAAACCGATTCGACTATCTGCTAATTGAAAGCACTGGAATCAGTGAACCGGTTCCTGTGGCCCAAACCTTTTCTTTTGTAAGTGAAGAAGGAGATATCGATTTATCTAAATTCAGTTATATAGATACCATGGTAACAGTGGTTGATGCTTTTAATTTCTTTAAAGATTTTGGCAGCCCTGAAACACTCATGGATAGAGACCTCACAGACATGGAAGATGATTATCGCACCATTGTTAATCTATTGACCGATCAAGTTGAGTTTGCCAATGTCATTATCCTAAACAAAATAGATTTGGTGCCTGTAGAACAAATTGGCATTCTTCAAGCTGCCATCAAAAAGCTAAATCCAGGCGCACAAATCATTAAATCTGAATTTGGAAAAGTTAGCCCGAATAAAATCTTGAATACTGGTCTTTTCGACTTTGAAGAAGCAGAACAAAGTGCTGGATGGCAACAAGAGCTGGAAAAAGAAGCGCACACTCCGGAAACTGATGAATACGGTATTGGCTCTTTCGTATACCGCACAAAAAAACCCTTTGATCCTGATAGATTTTGGAACTATATACAAACTCAGTTTCCCCATACGGTAATTCGCAGCAAAGGACTTTTTTGGTTAGCCTCACGACCGGAGCAGGCATTAATTTGGGGACAGGCAGGCGGATCTTTGCGAACAGACAGCGCAGGCGTATGGTGGAGCAGCATGTCCTTTGAACAACGTATACGACATGCGGCTTTTGTTGACAATCATAAGCAAATAGAATCTGGTTGGGATTCCACCTTTGGCGATAGACAAAATGAAATCGTATTCATTGGACAAAACATGGATGAAGAAGGGATCGTCTCAGCCTTAAACGATTGTCTTGCAACAAATGATGAATTGGCAACGCAAGAATGGAAAACTGGCTATCAGGATAATTGGCCAGTTCAACGAGCCTATCCACTCAATTAAATGTGACTTTCGGTTCTCGTCTGAAATTGTACCTATTTGAGTACATCTACACAAAAAAGATCAGCTAAGCCAGCGTTCCTCGATGATCTCATGAGTGATCATTTCTGCAATATGTGCCCCTTCGGACGCAACTCCAATCACTCCTATAAAACTATTTTTGGTATCACCAACTATGTAGATCCCCTCAACTTCAGATTTGTACCTTTTTAAAAGATATAAAAAGGACGTCAAAAGGTTTTGAATTCAATGATCAAAGAAGTATTTGCAATAATGTTGCAAAAACGATTCTCAAGCAGTATATTTGCAGCATTATTGCAACAATGCAACAACTTAGACCATTTATATTCCTCGCACTTTTGTCGCTATTGTGTCTGTCTAGCTACGGTCAAACCCCATGCACAATTGTTGTAAAGGGCAAAGTATCATTCCCCAAAGGTGATCAGCAGATTTACAAGGTTTACCTGAACGATTCTACGGCTACCGTCACTGATAAAAATGGGACCTTTGAGTTTTTTAATGTTTGTCCGGGAGATTATTCGATTGCGATAGAATCGAATATTTTCAATCAACAATGGTCTGCAGTGTCCGTCATTAATGACACCTCCTTAAACCTGGTCATTGACAGCGATAGGCTTTTGTCATCTCTATACGTTCGTGGTTCATTTCAAGGACCTAATA
>JAUILH010000068.1 GCA_030433115.1 Bacteroidia bacterium
TGGTCGTGGTCGTGATCGTGTCCATGATCATGTGAATGACCGGCAGTTTCCATCACCTCATGAAACAGAGTATGTAAGGCATCTAATTTCTCCTTGATGACCTCTTCTTCAGCACCTGATTCCACATCATTTGCCAATGCATCAGCTTCATCTCTCAACAAGTCCAACAAATCCTGAACGCCTTCCTTGTTCATTTCTTCTGGAATCTCTGCACCCGACCATGTCAAAGCTGCATCAGCCATTTCTCTTGCTTTACCAAGAATGGGCTCCATATCACCAGCTTCCATTTTATGGTAGCACACCTCCATCAAACCATGAAACTCTTCTTCACCTTCCCATTTAGCATGATTGTGCCCATGATGATGGTCGTGGTCGTGACCATGATCATGATGGTCATGATCGTGACCTTCTTCGTGACTATGGCCTTCCTCATCATGATCATGAGCTGGTGCTTCCTGATTTTCTTTCGCTTTATCAGTATCTTCTTTATCCTTGCTATCACCACAACTCCAAAGAGCTGTTGCCAGGAATACAAATAATAATTTCTTCTTCATGCTTTTGATTTTTGATACATACAAATGTAAAACTTTATCCCTTATTTCAGTTTTTTGGCATTTACTATCGCTGTCCATACACCAAGACGACTATCCTGAAGACGTGTCCAAATAGGCCTTACCACGCCATCGTGTGCACTGATGTTATTATAATCTCCAAAGAAAACAATGGGTTGAGGGGTAAATGAAGAATCACTTATCATGACGTTCTTAAATGACGCTCCACCATCTTTCGAATAGCCCAAAAACACGTCTGTCTGCCTATCATCATGGTGCCTTCTATCGTAAAAAACCGTATACAGGTGACCAGTCGTTTGATCTATGTCCATCCAGGTTACGAATTGATGCCGTTCGGTTTTATCGTCATTCACTCGAGTTTGTGGCGACCAGGTTTGTCCCTGATCACTAGATTTTGACAACCAAATATCCGTGTTATCCTCTCCATTTCTGGTATCGCACCAGTTCACATAAATAGTTCCGTTATGCTCACCACCACTCACATCACACACCGTAATTGGCATCCCATTACTTCTCTGAAGTCCTGGAATATCAATATTCCAACCACCAGTTCCATCAACAATCACAACATCCTTCTCTAACCAGGTTTTCCCGCCATCTAAGGACTTATCAAAATAAATGTGGTCTCCATATGACCAGGAGACATAAATCTCCCCATTTGGACCAACAGCGGGCACAGCGCCTTCAACCGTATAATCATCATCCAGACAATTCCCTGCAAACTGATTGATTCTAATTGGCTCTGACCAACTTTCTCCTCTATCCATAGACTTTGAGAACATGATGTTAGAACTGTCTCCGGGTTCTTTACTATTGTACAAATCGAATTGTGTCCATGTCACGTAAATTTCGCCATTTAAATGATTTACTACAGCCCACTCCTTATCCTGATCTTTAGGCGGATTGTAGCCTATTGCAGAGCCATCGTTCCAGGTTTTTCCCTGATCATCAGAGTACTGACACACGATCCTATCCAACAAACTATCACTCGACCAGCCTTTTCCATCAGGGTTGGATAAATGAAAAAAATACATACGCCCTTGCTTATCAGAAATTAGGCAAGGATCTCCGTAGACCCCATGTTTTTCTGACTTTAATTCGTCCTTTTCCCATGTATAACCGCCGTCATTTGACCGATACACATGATTGATATTGGCCCCGGCTACTATGCGCTTTGTATTTGTTGGGTCGATTTCTATACTGGGTTCCTCAGGACCGAAAAAGGCAGGTGCATCATCTATCATGACATTTTGAATCTTGTAACTACATGATGTAACCGCAGAGATTAAAAAGATGGGAATGAGATATTTCATACTCAAAAGTAAAAACCATCCGCGAGTAACGAATGGTTTCACCAACATTTTTACATGTTTACACGTTATGAAAAAGCATTTATTCAAAGAAAACAAGGAGTACATCTTATAGCATGAAGCTTTGAATTGAATGCTCTAATAAAATTAGCACATCTTGCTACAAATTCCTGTTGGGTTGATTCTTCTGACATTTTGGTTGATTTAAGTGCGAAACCATTGATTAAACGGTTAAAATCAAAAAAGCAGATGCCATGCACACAAAATCGATGAACCCATTCGAATTCTCATTAGACATATGATTACAAGATGTTATTTAATAGTTTTAGAGTAGTGAAAGCGACCTCTGCCATAGACAACAAAAAACTCCCAACCAGATGGGAAAGTGCTGTTTTCTTCATCAAATCACGTGGTTTGATGCTTAAAAGAGTTCGTGACGACCTTAAATCGCCAGTAAAAAGACATCCTACCAACAAGGAAATCAAGTACACAAAACTCATTGGTGAATCAAGAACACCGCTTTGGGCAAAGTCACATCAATTAGAAATGGACCTAACCGCCGGAAAGGTGCATAATTTGAGAATAGCTTGTCGCGAACTCAACGGTTTGCTCGTTGAAAAAGGACAGGTTTTTAGTTTCTGGAAACAACTGGGCAGGACCACCAAAAAGAAAGGTTATGTGGTCGGTCGAGAAATCAGAGAGGGCTGTATCATTCCCACAAGAGGAGGTGGTATCTGCCAATTAACAAATGCTTTATATGACTGTGCCTTAAAATCTGGATTTGAGATAATTGAAAGACATGGTCATACTGAAATAATTCCAGGATCATTGGCTGAAATTAACCGTGATGCCACTGTTTTTTGGAACTACGTGGACCTCAGATTTAGATATGCCAAAACCTTTCAAATTACTGCAGAATTGACCAAGACGGAGCTAATCATTCGTTTCTTTTCGAATGATGAACTGATCACCCAACAAGACAAGGCATCTCTCCCTCCAATTGACATACGAGAAGTCAAGAATCTAGGTAATTGCTATTCCTGCGGTGAAACTGACTGCCATAAAAACGTTTCCATGCTGCCACACAAAGTTGCCTTTGGGAAAACGGCATTTTTGTTGGATGCTCTGATTCCGGAAATCAATAAATACCTTAACAAACTTGCCAAAGACGGAGACTACCTTTTTCTTCCTTTAGATGGTAAGAAAAGATCTAAAGATAACTATAAATGGACTTTCGATAAAAAACTAATAACCAGAGAACAAAAATACATCACCTTAAAAAGAAGTCTAAGTATAAGGAAACTTAAACCAGGAGCACAACTGCAAGCCGAATTATTCAAATTTGATCAGATTTTGGCCGAAAAAATGGCAGAAGCGATCCCTTATGATGTGGCACATGTGGTGGTCTCTCAAAACCTACTCCCGCATCTTTGGAAAACAGGAATGCTTGGCGGCAGGACATTTGATGTGGTCTCTAACCGACTTCCTATGCGGCTGATTCAGGCACAACTCGATAAAGCCTATAAAAAACATCCTAACTCCAACACTTTAAAGGACTTTAGGCTAGAAGAATCCTTTCTAAAAATGGAAGACCAGGCACTTATGGCAGCCAACACCATTATCACGAACCACACAATTTCAAGGGACTATTTTGGTAGTAGAGCCCAATTCATTGCACCTAAACTTACTCCGGTAGAAGCGAATAACTCTTCTCAAAGAACAGCCATCGTATTTGGCGCTCCTCCTTTTGCCCGTAAGGGTATCCTGGAATTCGCAGAAGCCATTAAAGGCATGGATCTCTCACTATATGCGCCGGGAAAAGGTGGTGAAAGCACCTTGATTCGCTCCATGTTTAAAGAACTGCCGGAGGATTGGGTATCGAGTACCAAAGCAGTTTTTTTACCTGCCTATGTAGAGCATAACCCAAAAATAGTTCGTCAAGCGATACAACATAATATACCAGTTTATATATCAACTTTTGTCGGGATTGATGGGGGTCCCAACATCCACATCCTCGACAACATAGACGCAGAGCACATGAGAGATATCATACAAAAACGAGTCTTGTGAAGAATATCAACGATCAATGGTGAAGACTTATTCTGAAGATCACTCAATGGCATCCATTAATCCGCTTCATTTGCAGGCATGGTAAAACTGATTGGCATACTAGGCATCTGCTTCCTACTACACTCCTGCAGTGAAGAAGAGAAAAAAGAGAGCGCCGCTCCCACCCCGGAACCTGACGTAGAAACAATTGATAGTTCGTGGTATTACGACAGCATTAATGTCGATTTTAAGGCCGACATTGATCAGTTTTTTCAACAAAAAATAGATGCCCGTCTATTCAATGGCTCATTTCTATATGCTCAGAATGGATACATTGTATCAAGTGGTGAATTCGGAATAAAAAACCAGTCAAAAAGAGACTCCGTAGATCAAAAAACTGCCTTTCAATTGGCATCTGGTTCCAAACCCTTTACTGCGATAGCCATTTTGAAGCTTGTAGAAGAGGGCAAAATTAAGCTCAACGACAGCCTGCATCACCTGGTACCAGATTTTCCATACAATGGCATTACAGTTGAGATGCTTTTAAACCATAAAAGCGGCTTATTCAACTACATTTATTCGATGGACTATCTGATGAAAGACTCAAGTGGTTATTTGTTTAACGAGAGTTTATTAAAGGTTCTGCAAGACACACTTCCAGCCAGGTACTACGCGCCCAACACGAAACACGAATACTGTAACACCAACTATGCCTTGCTGGCAACTGTAGTTGAGAGAGTTTCAGGAAAAACCTTTCAGAATTATATGGACGACACATTTTTCAAACCGCTTGGCATGTCAAACACGTTTGTTATTGACAAAACATCCGAACTTCCGGAAAATGCAGCCATTGGTTATGTAAGCCGCAGATATCTTGACCCCGGAAATGATTATTTGAACGGCGTGGTGGGAGATAAAGGCTTGTACTCAACTGCTCATGACATGCTCAAATTTGACCAGGCACTTTACCAGGGTTTCATTAACGATTCATTGGTTGAACTCAGCATGCAAGCGCACACCAAAATCACTCAAAACAAACGTGCTTATGGGTATGGTTGGCGACTAATCAACCCTGAATCGCCGGAGAAAATCGTTTACCACACAGGTTGGTGGCAAGGCTTTAGAACGTTCTTCATTCGATATCCAAAAGAGAAAAAAACCGTGATAGTTCTTGACAATGTTGACACCAAAGTTAGGCTGGGGGTTGAAGAACTTTTAGGATTATTCACGGACGATTATTGATCTTGTTTACCTTTGATTCGTGAGACAAGAAGGACGGATAGTACTTGGCGTTTTTGCCTTTCACCTGATTTATGGCCTTAAGGGACTGGCTGTTCCAGGAGGGCAATTCATCACCCCACACCTACTGGATGATCTCATCGTTTTTTGTTTATCTATCTACTTTCTCATTGTTTCCAAAGGCAATGGTAAATTCATTCTACTTGGATCCTTAGCACTGAACTCTGCCATGGGATTCATTGCCGCCCCTCAATTCCTAGCCATCTTTGACAACTTTCTAGATCTGGAAGGATTTGCAAATTTCCTAAGGAACAATGAAGCATCTATATCCCTCGCTCAAATAATCATTCTAAGCTTGTTTTTCGTTGTCAGCTCAATATGGAGTGTGTGGAGACTTAAAAACGCTCAAAAGCCATTTAAATGGTTTCTATGGATCCGATTAATACTCTTCTCCGCCGGCTATGCAGCCTCATTGATATTTAAAATCAACCTGATATATGTCTTGTCCGCCATTTTTGTGGTTGACGGTCTCATGATCACAAATAGCGGAATAGAATCAATACAGGAAGACACACCTGAAGGTGACAAGACACTTTCAACGATCCCTGAAGATGATTACGACCTGAATGAAACAGAATACCGGTATGTTCTTCTCATTTTCCTCAGCATGCTCCTAATCATACTGGAGTACATCTCAACCAGCGGACTTATTTCGTCTTAGTCTTCTTAGACAGAGGGAACTCCCCTCCCAACACCATGTAGAATTCTCCCCAGCCAAAATTATGATTTACTTTGGCCTGCGAGCTACCATCTACCAGAACGTTTGGCAAAAACGCCCAACCAGTCTTCAATCCTGCCGTTAAGAACAATTGAGGTATAAAATAAAATCTGGTTTTCACATTCAAGTTTGCACCATAACCAGCAATATGGAAACGATTGTCGACCACGTTTCCGAACAAATTCACCATTGTTTTGGGGATGTAAGTACCGATACCTCCTCCTACAATCGCTTCCCAGCGCATTTTCTCATTGTTTTTAAGCACTGGAATAGTCAGATAGCGATCGGCTTCAACGCTTAAATAATTGAGTCCGTCAGAATGTTCAAACTGCAAAAAATCTACTGGAATCATCATGGATTCACCATTGTAAGTTCCTGAATATTTACCAGTCAATATCTCGCCGTTAATGGCCGCCGTTTGATGGTTGTCAAACACATATTTAAGGTGATCCATCCCCAGAGACAAGCTCCATCGGTCACTAATGTAGTATCCTACTCTGTAAACATATTGCGGAATAGACAAGGTTTTTAAACCGAAATAAACATCCGCTTTAAATGGAGTTGGTCGGTCGCTAGCCCTTGCATTTTCTATGGTAAAATTATACTCAGGCGATTCAAAGTGAAGGTCGCTTTTCGTATACGAGCTCCTGTTGTATCCCCAGTATATAAAGAGATTCCCTGCCCGATCCTGAGCAAAAGAACTGGCAGATATGAGCAACAAAAAAAACGAGCACTTTAACATACTGTAAAATTACTTTTTTCATCCTAAAACTATTTCCATTCAGTCAATAGATTTTGTACATTGTGCTTGTGGAAGAGATTTGGTATACTGGAAAGGTGAAGTTTTTCAACCATAAGAGTAAGTTTGGTTTTATCATTGTAGATCAAACCAAACAAGAGATTTACGTTCACAGAAAGAACTGTGAAGACGAACTCAACGAGAATGACAATGTCAGCTTCACCATCGAACAGGTAAAAAGAGGTCCTGCCGCCACTCAAGTAAAAAAAATAGATCTCAACGAGCAGTAAACACTCTATTTTTCGATCTTCGCAGTATGAAGTCGATCACTATTTTTTTATTCAGCTTTTTTTCTATCCTGGGATGGAGTCAAAACGGACAGTACCACGGGACAATCGAACTGCCCGGATTGGATCTTGAAGTAAATTTACACATTCAACAAGACAAAGAGGCATTTACAGGAACTCTGGACATTCCCATGCAGAATGCCGTTGGTTTGAACCTTGAAGCGTTTGAGAAGAAGGGCGATAGTTTGTATTTTGAAGCACCTGAGATTCCTGGAGAGGCATTTTTCATGGTTATTCATCGTCAGGACAGTTTATTGGGTCGCTTTACCCAAATGAATAAAACCTTTCCTTTTTCAGCGGTAAAAGTCGAGAAGAGTCCTCAATTCTCTGTTGACAGTTTGAAAAACGAACTTCAAAATTTGCTTGACAAAACTGGAGTTGCCGGAATGTCAGTTGGAATTATTTACAAAGGTGAAGTCATTTTGAATCAAGGATTTGGCTACGCAGACATTGAAAACAAAAGAAAAGTTGATGAGAATACGGTATTTGCCATTGGATCGTGTTCTAAAGCTTTTACTGCTGCCCTTTTAAGTAAATGTGAAGAAGATGGGCTCATTTCCTGGGACGAACCTGTTTCACCTTATCTAAAGGGTTTTGGCATGAAAGATCCGGATGCCAGAAACATCAATTCTGAAGACCTGTTAACACATAGAAGCGGGCTTCCAAGGCATGACCTCATTTGGTACGGATCAGGGTTATCGAGAGATCAATTGATTAAAAAGATCAGCCTGCTAGACCATACAGAACCTTTTAGAACCAAGTTCCAATACCAGAATCTTATGTATATGACTGCTGGTGTATTGGCTGGGGAATTGCGTAACCAAACCTGGGAAACATTGCTTCAAGAACAAATTTTCGATCCGCTAGACATGTCCAGTAGCACCAGTCACCTTGAGGGTTTGACAAATGCTAAAAACAAGGCATTACCCTACAGAATTAAAGACAAAGCCAATTCACTCATGCCTTACAGAAATATTGATGCCATTGGTCCTGCCGGCTCGATTAATTCAACAAGCACAGATATGCTAAAGTGGGTAAAGATGTTGCTTAATCGTGGAAAATACGGTCCAAATTCTGAGCATATATTGCTGCTGAAGGGCTCTGTAAACAAAATGACAAGTCCTATCATCAACATGGGAAGCACAAGTACTTCCAAAGACATTGGTACCATGTTTTACGGTATGGGCTGGATGATCAATGACTATAAGACAAAAAAAATGGTACATCATGGTGGCAACATTGATGGGTTCTCTGCCAACGTGATGTTCATGCCCCATGACGAGCTAGGCGTGGTGATTTTAACAAACGCCAATGGCACCAGCTTGACAACCATGGCATCATTCACCATTGCAGATATGGTTCTGGGGTTAAAATCTACAGACTGGTATGGTTTTATGAATCCTTATGGAGAGGACAAATCTGACGATACAGAAAAAGAAAGCGATTCAAAAAAAGGAAAGAAAGCCAGTAAAAAGGACGCCCCTATTGACCATTATTTTGAAATTAAGGAATATGCCGGCACTTATGAAAATGAGGTCTATGGTAGCATAGACATTCGTTTGAGCAACGACTCTTTATTGATGAATTACAACAGTTTCAACTATCTTCTAAGGCATCAGAAAATGGAAATATTCAGCGCCCTGGAACTGACTTATGAAGAATCTCAAAACATCATTTTCAGAACAGATATGAATGGAGACTTGAGTCATCTTGAATTTGATCTAGAATCCAATCTGCCTCCCTACAAATTCACAAAAAAAGCCAGTGAGCAACTCTTATCGGAAAAATATCTGGAGCAATTTGTTGGAGATTATCTACTAGACAATATTGAAATCAATATGTTTTTAAGAGAAGGATGGCTATGGGCCAAAGTGAAGGGTCAAGGCGAGTTCCAGTTAATTCCAAAATCCACCAATAAGTTTAAACTTGCCGAGATGGAGAATTTTGGGGTCGAGTTTTTGCTTGATAGAAAAGGTTCTGTGACCGGTATCATCACCCACCAGCCAAATGGTGATTTTGAGGGAAAGAAGTTGTAATTAGTTTTTTTTAGTTTTTCATGCATTGTTTTGATTTGACCACTGTCTTTAAGTTAAATCAAAATCTTAAATCATGAAATATTTAATCCTCACACTTTTTCTCAGTTCATTTACTTTTTACAATTCCAAAAATCTCGGCAATACACCTCCCGCTATTGGCGATTCTATGAGCAATATTTCCATGGAGTCTCCTGAGGGCACCACAATTCAGCTTGACGATCTAAAAGGACATGTGGTACTTGTGGATTTCTGGGCATCCTGGTGTAAACCTTGTAGAATGGAAAATAAAAACCTGGTAAAAACTTACGATCATTTTAAGTCTGCTCAATTCAAAAATGGTGGCTCATTTAAAATCTACAGCATTTCTCTTGACAAGAACAAAACTGCCTGGACAAACGCCATTAAAACCGATCAGCTTGTTTGGAATACGCATGTAAGCGACCTAAAAGGATGGTATTCTCAAGTTGTTCGTGAGTTTGGCATCAACGCCATTCCTCAGAACATTTTGATTGATCAGGATGGAACCATCATTGCCAAAAACTTAAGAGGGCAGGCGCTAGACAAAGTCCTGGAAACATTGACCAAATAGAAAATGTTATTTTCATACTGTGTCCCAAACAGTTAAATACATAGACCCGCATCATGCGGACATTAAAAGAGCGGCCAGGGGTGACCGAGCTGCTCTTTTCAAACTATATTCTGCATACTCTAAAGCTATGTATAACAGTGCATACAGAATAGTTGGAAACCCGCAGGATGCGGAAGATGTCATTCAAGAAGCATTCACCAAAGCATTTTCCAGACTTGATCAATTTGAGCACAAGTCTGGTTTTGGTCCATGGCTAAAGCGCATAGTTATCAATCAAGCTATCAACGCCTTGAAGAAAAATCAAACCCTCACTTTAAACGAGAACATGGTAATGAGTCATGATGATGACTCTTACGAAGAAACTTATGACTATGATATTAACCAGGTCATTGAAGCGCTCGAAACACTGCCTACTGGCTACAGAACGGTGATTTCTCTCTATCTTCTTGAGGGATACGACCATCAGGAAATATCCGAAATATTGGGCATCTCGGTATCCACTTCCATCTCTCAATTAAGCAGAGGAAAGAAAAAACTCAAACAATCCCTTAAACAAACTGGTTCATATGGACAAGCTAGATCAATTATTTAAAGAGAACAGAGATGATTTTGATCACAGAGAACCCCGAAAAGAACTCTGGGATTCAATACAATTACCTTCCAGGAAGCGACATCAATGGTTGAAAATTGCGGCAACTATTCTCATAATCGTTGGTATCTCAGGATTTGGGTATGTCATATTTCAAAATATCCAGGCTCCGCAAAAACCGGCTCAGACATCTGAACAACCGGATCAACTGGTTCAAACTATTCAACAACTTGAATTAAAAGCACCAAACGGCGATAAGGTGGTTTTAATACCCGCCTCCAACAAGTTTACCCTGGTTCAATTTTGGGCTTCCACTGACAAAATTTGTACCGAACAGAGCTGCTATTATTTCAAACCGGTTTATGAAAAGTACAAAGACAAAGGGTTTGAGATTTATGCGGTTTCTCTTGATGAGGACTTAAAAACCTGGACGGACAATATCGAAAAACACGACCTCAACTGGATTCACGTTTCAGACCTGAAGGGATTTGATTCACCTGTTTGCGCAGAATGCAATATTGCGGAAATTCCAAGCACTTTTTTAATCGATCACAAGGGAACAATCATTGCCAGGAATATTGACGCTCAGGACTTGGATGCGAAATTAGCTGTGTTGTACAAAGGTCAATAAACAACCAATTTCTTAAAGACAGATTGCCCTTCATCATTGGTGATTTTAAGAGTATAGTAGCCCGCTGGCACATCTTCCAAACTCATAGCACCACCAGAATAAGACTTCTGTTTAACCAACTGCCCATCAACATCCACAAATGAGATATGACAAGTGCCCTTTAAACCATCAAATTGAATGACATCTCTTGCTGGATTAGGATATACATGTACCTTATCGTCCTCTATGTGAGGTTCGACATCTGTAAAATCCTGAAATTGAGAATCAATTGTAGAACTTGTTGTAAAACTTGGCTCTGGTCCCATCTTAATCAAATATATATCGGAAGCACCTACTCCATAACTCTCCGTGGTGCCGCACAAGATAAATGCATCATCATAGGTATACGCCACACTGGTGCAATGGTCTTCCTGAAAGCCTCCGGCAGTATAAGAGTGCAAAAACAGCCCCAGATAACTTGTGTAATATGCCAGGTAATTATTGACTCCAATCCCCGGAATAAAGATATCTCCAACGATCATTTGGTCTACCGGAGGACGAATGGCAATACCTGCTCCTGTTTCGTTATCAGGACCTCCTAAATGGCGCGTATACACTGTATCAAGTGAGAAATCAAGTCTGGCTAACAACAGATCACTTCCTCCTTTTCTTCCGACACCGGCTGTTCCCACAATATTAAACTCATTCACAACTAACTCCAGTTGCGACACATCATCATCCAAAGTATCTCCAATGGTATTAGAGAACAGAGTGTCTCCTGTAATGTTCAAACGCACTGCCCATATGTCATCCATTCCTGCCCCTCTTCCATCTGTAGTTGAAACGGAGACATAATTGTTCTGAAGAGCGGTTAGTTGAATGTCCTTACCCACATCATGACCTGTAGTTCCAAATGTATTTTCCCATATGACATTGCCATGTTTATCTGTTCTGATGAGGTAGACATCTCCATTACCCAAACCAAAACTGTAGGTCTCTCCAATAAGTGTGAAGCCGCTATCAGGCATTACAATGAGGGCATTGGCAAAATCCCAATCGCTTCCGCCAAATGTAGTTTCCCATTCCAGGTCTCCGTTTTTATCTAATTTAATCAAATAGGCATCATAACCTCCATTGCCATAACTATTGGTATAACCGCAGATTGCCAGACCAGAATCAGGTGTTTCAACCAGATCGGTGCCATGCTCTTGATTTGGACCACCAAAGTATTTTGACCACAGATAATTCCCGAGAGAATCAACCTTAAGGACATAGACATCTGATGAACCGTATGTCAAGCCTGAAGAGCCTGCTACAATATAAGATGAATCGTACCCCTGAATAACTCTGGAGGCCTTTTCGAAATAGTGACTCCCAAAAGTTTTTTGAAAAGTGACTTGCGCTCCTGAAGAAAAGGCAAGTAAGAAGAACATTACGCTAACCAGTTGCTTCATAGATTCACCCTCAAATTAAGATTTACTGACTTGCCATGTCCTGAATTCAAAATGGAATTGACCACTGCCCTACTTGAAATAGCCAATGCCACATTTTCTGATAGAAACATATTTACGCCAAACTTCAAATGCGTCCTGTAATATCCACCATAGGCAATGGAAGCTGATATCAAAGCCGCTTCACTAGGACGATAAACCAATCCGGCATACATTTCCGGACGGGCATGGAAGCGGTATCGATAGTTTAACCCATAACTCACTGCCAAATTGATGTCGTCTTCAAAAACCGGCATTTTCCTGATACTGATCAAAAAAGGCAGCATTCTTAAAGTTGACCCCTCTTCTGAAGTAAGATTAAGCGTGTCATTCACATTTGAAAAATTCAAATTGCCATTCAAGAGTTCACTCAATTCGAACCCCTGAAAATTATAGCTTGTATCTTTTCTGATATGTCTCGTTTTCCGATTCCAGAACATGACACCCAAATCTTCTATTCCAATTTGCAAGACACCTTGATTGTCCTCATTTTTAAAGGTATATCCCAACTGCCACCCAAGTCCCATGCCATTAAAACCTGCAATTCCAAGATTGGAAGAATCTGAGAATTGTGCTTCAGTATGTAAATTGAAATCCAGGTAACTGCCACCATTGGCTGTATAAAACTTGCTATTATTGGTTGAAACAGACATCCAATCGCTTCCCTTATAAATCTCCAAACCGGCATATATACTTTTCTTTTTGCCATAGAATCCCAAAACCAATTTCTGGTAATGCCATCGATGGGCATTGACATTTAAACTAGCCGCACTTCCTTCAAAGGCCTGATTCCCAAAAAACATGAGGTCAAACGCATCTTTAGAAAAATCCACCGCCAACAATTGAGTATAGCCTAACTGAGCGTACCAGGCAATCCGATCGCTTCCAAACAATGAATCGCAATGTGATAGGTAACTTGCTTTTCCTGTGAAACCACCTCTCACAGAATTGATCTCTTCCAGATTTAGAGACATGATACTTTTTTCCAAAGAATCCAATCGCCCTCCATATACCAGGTCGGGAAGTGAGATATTATCCAGCCCAATCATACCGTAATCAAAATCTGCACTCAATTCCAGTCCTCCGCCTGAAGAACTATTCGAAACGATCCAGTTTTCAGATAATTGAGCGTACACCTTGCCAATGCACATCATAATCAATATGACGAAAAGGTGCTTCATAGTTTGCTATTAATTTTTGCTTTGGCAACTATGTCCACATCAATAAAGTGATTCGACTTAATCTTTATGTGTGTGCCTGGCACGGCAGTTGTCAAACTGACTCTAACCACCAAACGTCCATTATTTTTAAGGATTTCAGCCTGTGATTCATTGAGGCTTATGGTTTCCTGCCAATTCGACGGAGAGATGACAGCATTACTGGCATTCAATAAAGCAGATGGGATGTTTTGAGCCAATAAAGTGTCTGTAACAACACTCATTTCATCCAACAAATACAATTCGGGACTCAGATCAAACGGAAAGTTATTGGTCATTTGAACTTCCAACTCCATAGATTTTACTGCCGGGTTATTTCCATCTTGAAAAGCTATATCGAAGGTATCTTGAAGCGTCAAATTATTTGCAATAAGACACAGAGGCATTTGTATTCCCATAATGGCCTTCACTGAACTTGATCCGTAAGCAAAATCATTGCCATTTGACACATTACCTAAGGGATTAATATCCAGGTTAACATCATAGCCAAAATGAGTGGGTAAAACCTCAAAAAAATCTTCAATATTTGAATTTAACTGATTGAATTGTGCCTGATAGCTTCCGGGAATTAACGGGTTTACATCCTGTGCTCTATTGATGTTAATGGTTTGACCAATAATTGGGTGTTGTAAATTTAAAAACAGTCCATTGACAGGATTCATGGCTGTTATGTTATTTATTTTGATTCTCCCATCAACACCAACCCCGTTTTCAAGGAAGAAATCCACCTCCAATTCATCAATATCAATTGTTCCTCCAACATACTTGGCGAGTAATTCGTTGGCAACTCCCTGATTAGACTCTGTAATGCTTTGCTCACCAAAATAGCCTTTGGCATAACTCGGGACAACCCCCTGAAACGTACTTTTCACTTCAAAAATATCCATAGTAGTTAAAGTAGCCGATCCTTCTCCCGGAGCCACTTTAACGCCTAGTTCAGTAATCAGTGTGTTGAAATCTACGCCACTCACACCTCTCAAATCAAGATGATATCCGGATAAATCCACGCTTCCCGTAACTACAGAATTGCCGCCTGGAGGAGCTCCTGGAACGGTAATAATCAACTCCAGTTCCTGTCCATTAATTGACACACTTGGAATGGTATATCTCACAATGGTTTTCTTTTCAAGCGGACTTTTTACTTCATAATTAATGACGCCAGCTTTCAGGTCTGCTTCAGCCAGATTCACACCTATTCCGTTATAGACAAAATTCTTTGGTTCATCAATAAATTCAATATTTTCGGCGAAAGTACCTCCTGTAGGCGACGAAAAAGTGTTGGTTACTGTTGTATCCGGAATGCTGATAAACTCATCAAGGGTAATGCTAAACACGTCCTGTTCAAAATCCAGTATGAGCGTTGAGTCTGAACTTGTTGTAATCACGTCATCCTCAATCAACTTATTAAAATCGAGTCTGCCATGTGCCACCGGAGCCATCCAATATGAGTCCCAATCGAGTGCTTCTCGTTTTCTACAAGAAGTAATAGTTGAGACTATCACTAAACATATTAGGACTTTTGACAACATGGGGTTCATGGTAAAAACGAAATTACGACTAAAAATCGTATTTATCTTTCCACAAAGTTCTCAGACGGTTGGCTAATTCTTGTTCACGCTTATTATTTCCAGGCTTATAGAAACTCTTACCACTGATTTCGTTCGGCAAATATTCCTGGTTCATAAAATTCCCGGCACCATCATGGGCATATTTATAAGATTCACCATAGCCAAGCTCTTTCATCAGTTTGGTAGGGGCATTTCTCAAATGAAGTGGAACAGCTAAATTTCCCGATTGACGTACCTCCGACTGAGCATGATTAATTGCCATGTATGCCGCATTGCTCTTTGGTGAAGCCGCCAGATAGGTAGCACATTGAGATAAAATGATTCTGCTTTCCGGATGACCGATTACCTGAACTGACTGAAAACAGGTAGTGGCGATTACCAAAGCGGTAGGATTGGCATTTCCTATGTCCTCTGACGCCAGAATGACCAATCGTCTTGCAATGAACTTAGGATCCTCTCCCCCCTCAATCATGCGCGCTAACCAGTAAACTGCTGCGTTGGGATCGCTTCCACGAATGCTCTTAATGAAAGCCGAAATGATGTCGTAATGTTGCTCACCGTCCTTGTCATACATCAATGGATTGGCTTTCACCAGCTCGTTGACGGTCGTCTCATTAATAATTACTGGATCATCATTTTGCTGAACAACCAATTCCAGTAAATTCAATAGTTTTCGAGCATCTCCCCCGCTGTATTTGATCAATGCATTGGGGTCTTCCAGATCGATTTTGCGTTCTTTTAATACACTGTCCTGGTTGATGGCTTGTTCAAGAATTCCTACCAAATCATCTTTCGTATGAGATTTAAGCACGTATACCTGACAGCGGGACAGCAATGCTGAAATCACCTCAAAACTTGGGTTTTCCGTAGTAGCCCCTATCAATGTGATGACGCCTTTCTCAACCGCACCCAACAAAGAATCCTGCTGGGACTTACTGAATCGATGGATTTCATCAATAAATAACACTGCATTGTTACTGCCAAACAAGCCCTGACCTTTGGCTTTTTCTATGACCTCACGCACATCTTTAACGCCACTACTAATGGCACTGAGGGTATGAAAAGGTCGCTTTAGCTCGTTTGAAAGAATGTTTGCCAGAGTAGTCTTACCAACTCCTGGTGGTCCCCAGAATATCATGGATGGAATACTACCTGATTCAATAATTCTACGCAAACTGCCTCCCTCACCAACCAGGTGAGACTGACCAATATACTGGTCTAAGGTTTGTGGCCGCATTCTCTCAGCCAAAGGAGTTTTATCTTGGAACGTTTGCATTCTCAGGTCTGGTTTTTTTCCACCTTTTATGTGACCAGAGCCAAAGCTCCGGGCATTTTTGAATGGTTTGTTCTAATCGTTTGGTATGTCCTTCAGTAACTTTTCCGTACGCTTCTGAGGCAGGTTGATCAAAAAGCACTTCAAAAGTTAAGGTATAATGTCCCCGTTTCACCTTTGTCATTTCCCCATAAAGAACGGGCATATTATGGGCTTTACTGTACTTTTCAGTTCCAAAAATAACACCTGTATCCTGATTGAGAAACTCCATCCAATATGCCTTTTTGGGGTCCCCGGGAGATTGATCTGTGGCCAGAATCATGGCAACCGGTTCCTCAATGGTGTCCAAACTTTCAAACAAAGGTTTGGCTTCCTTTTTTGAAATCATTTTCAACCCAAACTTCCCTCTGGAACTTCTCATTTTCTCATCCAAGAACTTATTTTTAATTGGTGTATATACCGCATAGGTCTGGTGTTTGATTTGATTATCAATTGCCACTGCAAACATTTCCCAGTTGCCATAATGTCCTCCTACCATCAAAACTGACCGACCTTGTTCATAGAACTGATTAAAAATCTCAGGATTGGTGAGCACCATTCTTGCCTGTGCACTTTCGGAAGAGATGCTAAACACTTTGATGCTCTCCGCAATGAGTTCGCTCAAGTGCTTGAAGAACTTTTTGGCTATAGCTTGTTTCTCTTGTTCACTTTTTTCCGGAAAAGAATTGGTCAGATTTTTAAGGACCACCTCTTTCCTGTACTTTACAATTCTGAACAAAACCAAATTTAGAGCACCTGATATACCATACAAAAACCACATAGGCATGAGAGACAGAGGTTTCAAACAGATATAATACAGCAATCTCATGTTGGCAAAAGTAACCAAGAATGTTCAATATTCATTCTTCTGTTTGATTGAAAAGAAATTATTGTAACCAATGAACCTTTCTTAGTTATTTGAATAGTATAATTTAGCAAAGCGTATCTTTTGCATCTCAGTGCATTTTACCGACAATGAAGTATCTACTGGCACTCATATTCTATTGTTTTCTAACAAATCTTTCTTATGGTCAAGGAATTGCAGGATACATCTACGACTCTAACAACCAACCCATTCCATCCGCAAGGGTTCAGGTAAAGTTTAATGAAGACTTAAACACAGTGTCTGACATGAATGGAAAATACTTCATAAGAACTGAACCTGGTGTTTATGAATTGGTGATTTCATCCATTGGATTTGAATCACAAACCGTTAAAGTGACTCTGGCGAATACAAATGTGGCTCAAAATGTTTGGCTCCAACCTTCCGATAAAGAATTAGATGGCATGGTGGTTAAATCAAAGAATCGCGACCCCGCCTATGAGATTATCAAAGAAGCCATTAAACGAAAAAAAATCAATAAACGATCGTTGGAGGCGTATAGCTGTGAGGCCTACATTAAAGCTTCTGAAGAATTGGAGAAAAAAGTATCTCCCAAGTCCAATGATCCTGAAGACAACGACCGATCAGCGAAAATAGAATCCAATTTTGAAACGAATCTGGATACAGGGGCTGTGAAAAACAATTTCGCTGAAATAAAACTTACTTTAGATTTTCAATATCCCAACAAGACCAAAGAAACCAGGCATGCGGTAAAAATATATGGCAATCAGTATGCGCTTTTTTACACGACAACTACAGATGCACGCTTCAGTATTTACGACAACCTAATCAACCTTAAGAAAGTAACCGAAACGCCTATCATCTCTCCCTTGAGTCAGTCTGCCATTGCCAGTTACAAGTTCAAGTTAGACTCAGTTGGATTCTACAATGATGTTTTATTGTACAAGATTAAAGTCACACCGCGCAAGAAAGGCAATGCCACGGCAAGCGGTTACATTTACATCCAGGATAGCAGCTTTGCCGTTACGCATTACGATCTGACTTTAAAAGGTGGCAATCTTTATAAGTACGACGAATTTCATTTCACTCAATCTTATGATTTTGCAGACAGTTTGTGGTTACTGAGTGAGCAAACCTTTCATTATTCTGTTAAGAACAGAAAAGAAAAAAAAGCCGGATACACTGTGGCTCAATTCTCGAATTACAACCTCACACCTAATTTTCCCAAAAGGTACTTTAACAACGAATTGGGTTCGACAAGTGAAGAAGCTTATGAAAAAGATTCAAGCTACTGGGAAAGCATTCGACCAGCGCCTCTGAGTATTGAAGAACAGTTGTTTATTAGGAAGCGGGATTCCTTATTTGCCATTCAAAATAGTGAGGTTTATTTAGACTCCATAGATTCCGTTTTCAATAAAGTGACATTACTCAAAATTGCTTACGACGGGATTGATCATAGAAATAGAGATAAAAAACTACAGTGGGGACTTGGGTCAATATGGGATATGGTAGAGCCATTTGAAATAGCAGGGGTTAGAGTCGGTCCTAACTACTACGTATTTAAGAGATGGGAAAATCAAAAGACTTTTTGGAGCGCTGGCAATGTGGATATGGGGGTGAGAAATGGAGACATTAAAGGTGGAGGTAGCATACGCTACACTTACAACCCTTTTAAATTGGGAAGCATTTCTGCAGGTGGCTCGCACAACTTCAGATTGATTAACAGATATGATGCCTATCTGAATTACGTTAGAAGATCCAATTATATAGAAGATTCTCACTATCATTTGGGTCATCGAACAGAAATTTTTAACGGGCTCTACTCCAACATCAATATCAATTTACATGACAGACGCCCCATTGGCAAGTACAAATTCGGGGATTGGATTGACCGCATTCTGGAAGACAATGAGCCCATTGTGTTTAATCGCTATCAAAGTTTACAAACCATTTTTCAACTGGACTATGTTATAGGACAGCAGTATTTGCGGGAACCACATAGAAAAGTAGTGTTAGGAAGTAAAGGTCCAACTGTTTATGCTTATTATGAAAAGGGCTGGAATGGTTTATTGGGCAGTGATATCGATTACGATTACATTGGTTTTGGAGTGAGACAGACTTTTTCATTGGGAACAATGGGTACCTCTAAGTATTTTGCTAAAACAGGACGTTTCTTGAACACCAGAGACTTGAGATATGTAGATCAGAAGTTTTTCAGACAAAGTGATCGCTGGTTATTCTCCAATGCCTTGTATTCATTTCAGTTACTTCAAGAGAATTACCCAACCGAAGAATGGTATTTTGAAGGCCACTACATTCATCACTTTAACGGTGCATTGATCAACTTTATCCCCTTAGTAAAGAAGCTTAAAATTCAGTTGTTAGCTGGTGGGGGGGCTTTATACCTTCCTGAATACGATGACTTTAATTATCAGGAGCTTTATTTTGGTGTTGAGCGGGTGAACAAGATACTCAGAAGACGCGTTCGTATTGGTTTATACTACATCATGGCACGGTATTCTGATGTTCCTTTTGACCACACTTTCAAGTTCTCCGTAGACATACTGAATGAACGAAGAAATACCTGGAATTTCTAGATGTGACATTCTACACAAATCTGTTGAGGATTTTTCTTGTGCCCACTATCATGACATCTCTTGCAATCAATTGTTTCATGTGCCGCATGCGAAAAATTAGCAGGAACATTTGGCTGATAATCTTCATGGACACCTGTGTGTTTTATGAGCTCATACAACCTTAATACACTATCTGGATTTAGGTGGTCTCCTGAATAAATATCACCATGAGTTTCAAAGAACTTATAGAGGCTATCTCGCTTGGACAGAATCCTTCGATCGCTATGACATAACTTACAATCTCCATTGTTTTTCACCACATTTAAATGCATTTTGAATACCGTGGAATCAGAATATGGCAAGGGAGAAGAAGGCACATATGTGTCCTCCGGAACGACAATGACAGGTTTCTCTTCGGAAGACGATTTTTTGTCTCTGTTTGAATCACCACAAGATGACAATACCAATACAGAAAAAACACTTGTTAAGGTAACATATGATATGGCTTTCAAAATCTTCAAAATGTCACTGATTCAAAATAAAAAATCCCGATCAGGTCTCCACCCGATCGGGACCACTTATGCTTCTCAGCTATAAGATTTACCCCTTGCTATTTCTATGACGTATATAAAGCCTATTAGGTTACACCATTTGATCAATTTGTTACAGAATGTGATTGAATTTATTGTGAACGTGTTTCAAAATGTCCTTGCTTACATGTTCTATGGTGTTATTTGGCTTAACCTGTGGCCGGATAACACCTGTTTTTATCCAACAGATTTTAGATATGCCTCCAGATTTTCCTGTAGCTTTTGGATCATTTTTTTCTCATCACGCCTCAAAAAGAACAAAGCGGCTCTCTTGCGAACATAATATGGAAATGGCCGCTCCAGCAAAGTCATTTGATAATCTAAAATGCTAATACCCAATTGATCGGTTTGCATGCTTTCAAAGAATACGTATTTGCTATCCAGTATATACACTTGATCTTTTGAGTAGAGGAAAGACTCAACCGGGTTTAGATTCTCATCTAGCACCCCATCATATTCACCCTCTTTAATTTTTGTTGACTGATCCGAATAGAAATATAACACCTCAGAAAATGAGTAATGGGCTTTCATTTGATCTATAAAGACTTGATTGGTACTGTCAGTTTCTCTCCGTATTCGTTGAGCTGCTTTCTCATTCCCCTGACGTTGAACTGCCTCAATTTTATTTTGATTGGTATACAATTTAACCAATAAAACGCCATGCCTTAAATCCTTGATATGTTTTCGTGCTTCCACCCTGTCATCCTGGGCATGAGCGCTGAATCCAATCAATACACTAAGACAAATCAATTTCAAGTTTAACCCCTTCGGCATACTGTTCTATAATTTTTCGGTTCTTCTGAATTTCCACTATCTGAATCAAGTTGATCCCCAGCTTCATATAAAGTTCTACGTAGAAACCATTTAAGGCGTACAAATGCACGTGGTACGATCCATAATATCGGGCACCAATATAAGTCCCCTGTTCACGCAACACATCCACCCTGGCATCCAGGCCCATTTTATTAAACACCTTTTCGTTGCACATACTCAAATTTACCATTTTTCTATTTATCTCTGCCTTCATTCCACTCACCGAAAGAAACAGAACACTCAACGGAATATGTTATGCATGCAGAACAAAGAACTTAAGTTTGCTTTGTGAAACTGATACACATCATAGAAGACGATCCGACATTTTCTTTAATCATAAAGAATTTGCTGAAAGACAGTTATATCGTTAAGGAGTTTAGATCGATTGACGAATATCAACAGGTTGATGAATTGCCAGATTTGGCCCTACTCGATTTCAACCTGGGCTCTCAAACCAGTCAATGTTTGATCAAAAAACTAAGAGGGACCAAAGTCATTGCTATGAGTAGTTCCAGCAATACAGAGGCCTGGAATTTTGCGCTTGGTTCAGACATTAATGACTTTTATCACAAAGGCCATCACTCACTAGACGAACTGAAAGTGAAAATAAAAATGGCTTAAGATTTTTTTCATGGCGCAAAACATTGGGTACTCAATTTTGAGTGCCCTTTGTTCTTTTGGAGAGGCATTAATTCATGCCATTTATCTATTGAATCGGCAGTTCAACGAAGGAGGGTTGTCTCAGTTTGTCCTTTTGAGTAACTTAAATCATTAGTATGAAAACAGTGATTATTATTGAGGACGATCCTTGCTATACCTACATTCTAAAAAACAAATTTGGGGCAGATTATGAATGTCATAGTTTTGAATCTATAGCTGAGTTTGAAAGCGAAGGCACGCATCTATCTCCTGACATAGTACTTATTGATTATTATTTACCTGATGGTCAAGCGCCAGGACTGATTAAGAAACTCAAGTCAAAATTCATGTCGCTCCCCATCTTTGCCATGAGTGTATCTGAAGAAAGCATTGTTTGTGAAAAATCCAT
>JAUILH010000224.1 GCA_030433115.1 Bacteroidia bacterium
CAAGTTGAAGTGACCGGTTACAGCAGCAACCAATTTATGCAAAATGGACTGACCTTACAGCCCAACACCCAATACCAACTCTCTTTCGATGCCAAAGGTGATAGTTGGCAGAGCATCGATATTCATTTGCTCAAAGATGGCAGCCCATATACCAACTATGGCTTGAGTGCAAATGTCGCCTTGAGCAGTAGTTGGTCCCATCATGTCATCGATTTTACGAATTTGCACGGAATCGAGTTGGGCATTTGCGCCTATAAACATGCAGAGAAGCGTGACCAGGCAGAGATACCTCATTATTTATCCAGGTTAATTTGCAGGACCCTCGCTTTTTCAAATTCTATAAGGTCCTGGTCGGCATCTCCCCAGGCTTCATGGAACTTATTTAAGTACTTTTTAGATTCGGTTTTTTGTCCATTTCGGTAGTACATTCTCGCCAAATGCAGTAAAATAGGTCCTGAATTAGGTTTTCTGCTGATGGCTTCTTCCAGTACTTCTATCGCTTTCGCAAAATTGCGCTGCTTTTCATATAACACAGCCAAAAGTTCTTCAAACAAAATTGGAATTGCAGGTGGGTCAGAGAGTTGATAATCCCAAATGTCGTGTTCAATTCTATTAATATCAAAACCTTCTTCATCAACAGATTCATCTTTGTTTTCATACAAAAACTGCAATATCCTCTTATGAACGTGCAGCAAATCTATAAACGAACTGGTGTAGAACAGCCCTAGTTTTTCGCCATTCTTTTTGTACAACTTCTTACCTGTTTTAGCGTGTTTTTTCAATTTGTCAATGATAATGGCTAAAGTATCGTCATGATCTTGTTCGAAGGCATACATGCCATCATAAAATAATTTCATGCCCTTTAAATAGTACTCATCATCAAATCGAATATCCTGATCTAGCATAGCTTCTGCTTCTTTAGATGCTTTTTGCCATCGCATCAATCTGTATTGCACCAACATGGGAGCAGTATGTAATTTGGGATTGACCTCTCCTCCTATTCCATTGTTCCATTTGTTAGTGGCCAACATCAATTTTTTATTCCACTCTTTGGCTTCTCTTATGCGACCTTCTTCTGTCAATACCTGCGATAAAAAATCCATATTGTGAATGAAATTCCAGTTCAAGTCAGCGGCATACTTGTTTTTCGCATTGAAGATGGAATCCACTAAATAACTTTTCTTAAATGATTCTATGGCTTTATCGTACAAACCATTGAAATAATAAGCATGTCCAGGCATATGTACTATATGCCCTGAATTGGGCGCTGTTTCCACTATCTTTTCTGCCAGCGGCAAGGAATGGGGAGGATAAAAATCCTCATAGAGATGAATTCCCATGTGCAGAACTCCGGCATAATCGTAAAAATTCTCGATGGCAATGGCAAGTATTGAATCAGCCAATTCTGTATTAGGGTAAGGCTCATCCTTGTAGATCATCCCATCATCGAGATACGCAATATAAAGGGCCAATACAACTGGGTTGGCTTCAAAATCTGCATAGAATTCATGCATTTTTTGCTCGTAGACCGCCGCCTGATGCTTTCGTTTGTACATGATGGGACCAATTTCAAGGTCAAGCCATGCTCTCTCAAATTCACTCGTAACGGGGGGATCTTGATACATGAGCACAGCTTTGTCGAATAAATCGTCATACAATTCTGACTGTTCGCCTTCTTCTTCCATCGACAAAAGACATCCTAACAAGCAGCTTACACAGTTCGTATCTAACTGGTAGGACTTGTAGAAAGCCATAAAGCTTTCATAATTATTGAATGAGAAGTGCATATTAATGCCTTGATTGGCATAGTATTGAACAGAATCAACTTTTGAAAATACTGGGATTTCACAAGTTCCGTGTCCAGGTTGTGGTTTGGCTTCTGGCAGGTCTGCAAAAGAAAATGCCGGAGGCTTGCAGCAGCTTTTCTTCTGCGCATGAGCTCCGGCTAAGGTTATTGTAATTAGAGCTACTAAGATCCACTTCATAGCTCAAAAATAGTTAATTAATCCCCTAAACTAACGAGAGATTCGTTTAGAAAAAGTTGACGCTCGTTAAAAGCAAAAGCATCATTTGAGTACCTGCCAAACCGATTCCGGTAAAACCTGTTTTCTCTCTGAGCTTGTTAATGACTTCTTCTTCTTTCAAAAAATCAATGTCATCTTCTGTGATGTAATTGTCAGAAGCTTCAATGGATTTCTCGATTGACGAATACACCTCACCGTACTTAGGATTATCGTCCCCTCTTTTCAACAGGATGTCCTTGATGTCATGATCAAGTTCAACGCTGGTGAATTCTTCTTTGTAGTTCTTGTTCATTTGAGTTGTTTTTAGTTTTGCGCAATTTCCGAAAGTCGTTCATTAACTCTCTTGGTCACACGGTTTTTAAGTCGTTGGTAATACACTTTCAACTGATGAGGTGGCTTACCAACATAAGTTGAAATATCGTTATATGGCATATTTTGGCTTTTCAACAACAAAAGCATTCTCTGCCAGTCTTCTAGTTTTTCCAGTTCCTCTTCCAAAATGGCCAGTTTTGGATTTTTGGGCATTTCTTCCAGGTTTTCTGCTCGCACTTCTTTATCGTGAATCTTTTTTCTGATCTCGCGTTCTGTGCTCAAGCCTGCGCCTTCTCCGATATTCTCGAAATTCGATTCATTAAAAATCTCAAATTCGATATACTCTCCTATCTGCTGCTGCTTTCTGTACTGCTTTCTCAAGTAGTTGATATAAATCTTATAAACAACGGCCGAAAAGCCTTTTTCCGAATCAAAATCGTAAGACCCAATTTTCTCACAAACTTTGAACAGGGTTTTATACACCATATCCCAGTTGGTGTCTTCATCTAATTTCCATGTATGCAATCCATATGCATACAGTTTTCTTCCATAACGCTGGTACAACACAGCAACTGCATCTGTGCCTGTATCTAGCATAATTTCGTAAGTCGGTCGGTTTCCTTGCATGACAACTTATCGTTTTAATGTCGCGCTTGCAACGCAACGGGTTAATACCTTTTCCTTCCTTGCAACTAGTATAAACCAAGTTGGTAACACCTTGTAGGTCAACTGGTCTAATTAGCTGGGTAAAAATTCTAAAACAATAAGTAAAGCGAGTGTAAAAAGAGTTGTATAAGTTCCTACGGAACTGTTTTAAAAAAGTTACATCTTTGTGCAACCAAGTTGAAATTATAACGTCTTGATAACAGCATGAGGAAACAATTTATGAATACCGCAAAATTATTTTTAGCTACAGCATCAGTGGCTCTAGGACTTAACACCAATGCACAAGTTGTGGTTGGTTCGCAACAATACCAAACTCAAAAAGCGAATGGCACACTTGATCCTTCAAATGTGTTAGTCAACCCTACTCCATCAGTAAATGCAACTTTGAATGGTGATAAAGATGAAGTAGGTCCAAACCACCAGAAATCTTCATGCGAATGTTACGTTCAGCCAGATGCGACCTATACTGTTGCAAACTTTGGCGGTGCATCAGATGATGGATCAGAAGGTCCGATTGCAATTCCTTTCAACTTTTGCCTGTACGGTACGAACTATAATTCATTTTACTTAAACATCAACGGTAACATCACATTTGATCAGGCTTATGGTACGTTTTCATCCGTTCCTTTCCCGAGTAATCAGTATGTGATGGTGGCGCCATTCTGGGGAGATGTTGATTTGGGTGGCACAGGAACTATTTATTATAAAATTACACCAACTGCAGTTTACATTAATTGGGAGCAAGTAGGTTATTACAACAGTCAAGTAGATAAGGTGAACACCTTTCAGTTGATCATTACTGATGGCACCGACCCTGCTGTTCCGAATGGCGACAACATTGCTTTCTGTTATGGAGACATGCAATGGACTACAGGTTCAGCCTCAAGTGGTGTGAATGGTTTCGGAGGAACACCAGCCACAGTTGGAGTGAACAAAGGAGATGGTATCGATTACCTTCAAATTG
>JAUILH010000225.1 GCA_030433115.1 Bacteroidia bacterium
AGGAGACGTAACCTCGGTTACCGTACCAGGAGTAAATGGAGAATTTCAGATGTTGGAGAACCACGCACCTATCGTATCTCTTTTGCAAGCTGGAAACGTAAAAGTGAAAGGTAACATCACCATTGATGAGGATTTTGCCGATAAGTTTTCCAAAGGAAACAATGGGGAAACAGTTTTGGCAATATCGAGTGGTACCGTGGAGATGAAGGACAATAAAGTAATCGTCCTAGCTGATTGAAATAAATGAATTCATTCATAAAAAAGCCATCCTGAATTAATTGGGATGGCTTTTTTATTCGAAAAATAGAACAAAAAGCGTCAATTTCTTTCATGATTGCTTTAAAAACCCGCAATTAAGGCTTTAATTAGATATTTGGTGAAATAAAGCGTTCTCCATTAAGTTATAACATATGTATACAGGCACTATTCTTGAGCATGTCTGAATACGTTTATTTTCGATTTGGGTAATACCTATTTTAAGATCATATTTCTTGCCAATGATTGGGCATTGGTCGAACCATAACAAACTTAAACTGCTCACCTTATGCGTATTGCATCCTTGTTAGGAATGCTCTTACTTGCTTCACTATCTGGATTGTTGGCTCAAACAGCTGATCGTCCCTGGGCTTTGAGTGCTGGGGGGGGCGTAGTTAGTTATCAGGAACATCCAGGAACAAATTCCCTTCAAAATGGATTTTTTGATCCCGCTTACCAAGTTGGTGTCAACAAATACCTTGCCGGAGCTTTTGACTTTAGGGTCAACTTCATGTATTCTCCCAAGGTCAATTTCCCTACTTCTGAATCCAATTTTGGGCTTTCTTCATTGTATGACATGAGTTATAACCTCATTTTCAAACTAAACAATGGGGTATTGTTTAAGGAAAATGGATTCATTGGGCCGTATTTACGTCTGGGTGTTGGGGGGAGCTATACTCAAAACAATCCCGATGTGTACGTACCACTTGGCGGAGGCGTTCGATTTAAGCTCAGCCCCAAAAGTAGTATCCGCGTAGAAACCACAAAAAAAATATCTGTCAATAAAGATTATCAACACATTGCCCATGCAGTGGCTTTTGTTTACAATTTAAAACAAAAGGATAAAGACGGCATGGAGGAATTGAAAGAGACAGAAATAGATGAAGACTGGGTTGTATCAGCATTGATTCCCAAAGATACCGATCAAGATGGCGTAGTCGATAACCAAGATGATTGTCCAACTATGAAAGGATATATTCAATGGATGGGATGCCCAACCAACAAAGATGAAAAAGAATACTATGCACAAGTAGAAGACCCTCTTTTACCAGTCAAAGATCAACAAATAGAAGTTAAACCTGCTGTTATTCCTGCAGTAGAGACTCAAGATGATGATGAGCCGTACGAGATTACCCATCTTAGTGCGTTGGGTACACCAAAGCTAGCGCAACAAAACTCTCCAATGATGGCGCAAGCTGAGGAAGTGAAAAAACCAATCGTACAATCTAATAATCAAAAAGAGAGTCCAGCGCGTTTTGAAACAAACGCTCCTTCTCAACCGGAAGCCATTGATCTGACCAATTATGCAGACATTTTAAATCGGCCAGAAAAAATTGAAACTCCCTGTGGGACATTCAACCTCGCTGAGTCAAATATTCAACCCATCCTTTTTGATTTAGGGAGCGATAAATTGCCCCATCAAGCCAAGGAATCTCTTCGAGAAGTAGCAAAAATGATGCAGTCCTGTTCCGACACAGAATTGGTTCTGCAAGGACATACGGACGCAATTGGAAGCACCAAGGACAACATGGTTCTCTCTATTCTTAGGGCATATAACGTGAAATATTTCCTTGTCTACGAATTCGGTATCAGTCAGAATCGAATCAGTTCGAGAGGCTTAGGTGAAGCTGTGCCACAAGCTGATAATGAAACAGATTCTGGCAGGGAAATGAACCGAAGAGTTGACTTCCTTTTACGTTTCTAGTGTTACTTTAAGTCGGTTTTGTCTATTACTTTTGACACTGGATTTTTATTGTCTATTTAATTGTACAGGACCGTATAAATATCTTCATTTTGAGTGTTGTAATAATCGAACACTGAAAAAGTATACAGCTCTTCTCATTTCGCATTACCACCTGTTAGTAAAAAAACACCGTTCTGTACTAAAATTTAACCATTTATGACTGAATTTGTACGAAAACCTACAAATTCAAATCATCTGGCTAGGTATTTGTGCTTTAAACCGTGAAAAAGAAAAACGTCAACTTACACCTTCTTTTTTCGGCTTTCGCATGTTCAACCGTAGCTGTTAATGATTGTGACCAAACCTTTACAAATGATATCACGGAATGTTTTTCTCTACCTTGCAGCTTTATTATTGATCTGCCAGAGTACGTTTGCTCAAACGAGCCAAAAACCGCTTATGGCAGGTTTATCAGGCATTTTTCTGGATTACCAAGGCCCATTAACTGGAAATTTCGGACAGTATAAAACCTTTGATCCGGGGATTACCATTGGTGCCCATGCCTATGTCAACTCTCTTTTAAACGTATCACTGAATTCGGCTTTCGTTCCAGAAACGGTTTATCCGCTTGCTGCCAACGATTTGGTCAATACATCAATCATTGATGTGAATGCCTTGGCACAATTCAAATCAAACGGTACACTCTTTCCCGAAGAAGCTATTTTTGCTCCCTACCTTGTTGCAGGATTTGGTATGAATACCGCCAGCAACAATATCAGGATGTACATTCCGGTAGGATTAGGAATCAGGCTACAGATTAACAAGAATTTCAACTTGGAATTCCAAGGTGTCTACAAGCAGAAGTTTGGAAAAGAACAATACCAACACATCGCTTATACAGCAGGGTTTGTATTTGCATTGCCTACTGCAAGAAAGTATGAAAGACCTACACCAAAGCCCACAGATAAAAAAATACCTCCTCCTGCAGTTGCAAGCAACGAGACACTGGTAGATTCTGATGGAGACGGCGTTTTTGATAGAGACGATCTTTGTCCTGATGTGAAAGGAATGGCTTTGTACTTGGGCTGTCCAGAAGAAGCAAAAACTGAAAAGCCAGAACCCATAGCTGTAAAACCGGAGCCACAACCAGAGCCAGTTGCCGCAACGCCTTTGATTGATGACCTAAATACAACAGATAATCAGCCAATAGTGTTTGATGAACAGCCTATAGCACAAGTTGAGGAGAAAATAAGCCAGAAAGACCTGGATTATATTGAGTTGGCTATGAACAATGTCTACTTTGAATCAGCGAGTGATAAATTGACTTATGAGAGCTTGGCTGTATTGGATACGATTTCGATGATTATGGAGCGATACCCACAGCATGACCTTCAAGTGATGGGACATACAGATGCAACAGGATCAGGTAATAAAAATTTGATTCTATCCATCAAACGAGCTTTTCGAGTAAAATACTACCTCGTTTATGAAAAAGGGATCAAGCTTGCAAGAATTACTTCTGATGGTTATAGCTCAGTAGCTCCCCTTTCTGATAACGAAACTGAAGCAGGGCGTCGAATGAACAGAAGAGTAGAATTCAAATTGGTCCAATCTTCAAGTGATCGAGTTGGATTTAGAAATAACCGATAACAACATTCACAAAGTGAATATTACCAATAGATTTTTATAGAATCATTTGTAAAGGGAAAGCTTCCGCCAGCAAAACTGGTTGGAAGCTTTTTTCTTTTAGTTCCTTTCAGAATACGGTTCTTTGACAGTTTTTGTGAGACAATGAAATCATCCATAATTAATCAACTCAAAAGCCTTTGTCTGCCTTTGGCCTATTCCTGAATATAAGCAGAAGTAGATTCCGTGTCTCGTTCCTCGCACGGAATGACATCAGGGACTTATTAGGATTCCACTCTTTTTGTTATGAACCAAGAATTCAAACTTGAATTTGGTCATAATAGGCGCGTTCAGAGACCCTTGACCATCCCATTGATG
>JAUILH010000226.1 GCA_030433115.1 Bacteroidia bacterium
TTTATTACAATGACAAAATCAAAATTCAAATTTCTAATCGTAGCACTATTTGCTATAGGTCTCACACTTACTTCGTGCGGCAACAAATCAAACAATTCCACCAAAACTGAACAATCAGAAAAGCAAGGTAAGGAATACACTTCTGCCTATGTATGTCCGATGTATTGTGAAGGAAGCGGCAGTGATGAAGCAGGTAAATGTCCGGTATGTGGAATGGACTATGTAAAAAATGAAGACCATGGTTCTGAAAATCACAATCATTAATTATCAAAAATTTAAACAATGAAAAATAGCAAAAATCAATACGTGAAATTCATTGCAATGATGGCAATGTCATTCATAATAATGTACGCTGTTATGTTCTTAAATGTATTTGAGATAGATCATATCTACTTAAGTAAAACCAGATCATATATGACTTTGCTAATGGTATCGCCTATGGCTATCTCGATGCTTCTTTTTATGTGGAATATGTATCCTAATAAAAAAACTAATTATTCAATAGTTGCTTTATCAGCGGTAACTTTTTGTTTGTCATTATACGGCCTAAGACAGCAAAAAACAATAGGTGACATTTCTTGGATGCGAGCAATGATTCCACACCATTCTTCAGCAATTCTTACCAGTACCTATGCTGATATTGAACATCCAGAAGTTAAGAGATTGGCAAATGAAATTATAGAGGCTCAAAAAAAGGAAATAGCTGAAATGAAAGCGATGATTGAACGGTTGAGCAACAATTAAATATCCATTCTGAAAGCTGTAGTTCTTAACCAATACTTTGCAAGGATATGAAATTTAGCACACATAAATTTGTATAAAATATATTTAATATGATTCAAAAATATCAACTACGGGGAATGACCTGTAAAGGTTGCTTGCGTATAATACATTCTGCAATGTCTGAAATAGATGACGTTCTGGATGTCGGTATATCTTTTAAAGATTCGATTGCTACAATAAAGTTGGAAAAATATAAACACCTGGTAACTTTTGAAGCAGCAGGTCAAAAGAAAAGCACAAAATATGACCATATTTGCCGAGACGACAGTCCCTAAAAATCATCGTGTTTTTGAGCGATTTGGTTTCGAAACGTATTCAGTAATAGAAAACTCCGTCTTGAAACTAAAGGTCTTTTGTATGAAAAAGAAATGAGAGAAAGACCTTAGCTCGCATGGTGAACTAAAAGGCTGTTGTAGTACTTTTCGTATTGCTCTACCACGTGTGCTACATCGAACTTTTTCGCTTGTGCATAGGCCTGTTTTCTAAATTGAGACAAGGCCTCATCACTGGATAATATTTTCAGTGTGTTTTGGGTCATGGCGTCGACATCGCCGACATCAGACATAAATCCGCTAAATCCATGCTTATTGACTTCAGGAAGACCGCCAGTGTTGCTCGAAACCACAGGAACCTCACAAGCCATGGCCTCTAAGGCGGCCAGTCCGAAGCTTTCATGAGCGGAAGGCAACAAAAACACATCAGCTACAGCCAAGATTTCCTCAATGGCCTCTTGTTTGCCTAAGAAGCGACAGTCTTCACACAAGCCCAGCTCTCTACAAAGGGTTTCCATCGGTCTGCGTTCGGGACCATCGCCGATGAGGATCAATTTAGAGGGCATGACATCACGTACATTTTTAAAAATATGCATGACATCTTGAATCCTCTTGACCTTTCGGAAATTGGACACATGCATTAGAATTCTTTCACCGTCCGGAGCAATGGCCTTTTTAAAATGCTCTTTATTAGAACGAGAAAAACGTTTGAGGTCAATAAAGTTTGGAATGACCTCAATGTCATTGTTGATATTGAAAATAGATAGGGTCTCAGCCTTTAAAAATTCAGACACTGCGGTGACACCATCTGAATGGTTGATGCTAAATTCCACAACAGGTGCAAAAGATTTGTCTTGGCCGACCAGTGTGATGTCTGTGCCATGAAGTGTGGTTATAAATGGTATATCAATTCCCTGGTCTTTTAGAATCATTTTGGCCAGGTAGGCGACCGCCGCATGAGGAATGGCATAATGCACATGAAGTAAATCCAGTTTTTCAAACTTCACGATATCCACCAAAGTGCTTGCCAGCGCTAAGTCGTAGGTGCTGTGCTCAAAGAGAGGATAATCAAAATTGCTTACCTCATGGAAGTAGATATTTGCATCGTAAGTCAACAGACGGGCAGGTTGCTTATACGTGATAAAATGGACATGGTGCCCTCGTCTGGCCATAGAAATGCCTAGTTCGGTTGCGACAACGCCGCTTCCTCCGAATGTGGGATAACAAACAATGCCAATTTTCATAAGCAAGGTGGATGGTTTAAAGGCTTTTTTACAAAAAAATGCCCACTGATTTAATCTACAACAATCAATACGTAATTTGGTTACCATTTTTAGCATGGCGGTTTATTCCATCAACGATATTGAACAACTTACAGGCATTAAGGCCCATACTCTCCGCATTTGGGAAAAGCGCTATGGCCTAGACTTTGCGCAGAGGTCGCCGAACAATGTGAGATACTATTTGGATGACGACCTTAAGAGCATTATGAATATATCGGTTCTCTATAAGCATGGGATGAAGATCTCTCATATCGCCAAAATGTCACCCCAAGAAATTCGAGAAAAGGTGATTCAGGTGACGGAAGTACATCAGAGCCATTCACTAGGTCTTGACGCTTTGACCTTGTCGCTAATCAATCTGGACCAACACTCTTTTGACCACATCATCAACTTGAACACTAAGCAGTCAGGATTTCATGAAGTATTAGAAAAATTGATTTTTCCGCTATTTGACAAAATCAATGAAATGTACCTAACGGGTACGATCAAGCCAGTGCATGAAAGCTTTCTCAACCATATTTTGAAAGGAAAACTGATGGTGGAGATTGACAAAATGAGGAGTTCTTCCAATGTAAAACATCCCAATACGCTTATTTTCCAACCATTTGGAACGTTAGAGGAGCTTAGTGCGATGATTCTCAATTACTATCTGTTGAGTTCTGGACGTTATCCCATCAATCTTGGAAATACCACCAGTCCACAGGACATATTGGATGCCTACAGATTGCATACCCCAGATTACATTGTGGGTTTATTCAATCTGGAAATGAGTGAACAGGATTGGAACGAATACTACACGTTGATTAGAGGAGAACTGCCCAACACAACCTTGGTGTTATCAGGTTTTTTGGTTTATCAGAAAGGCATTCAAACCGAGGGAAACGTGGTTGTTCTTCCCGATTTGAACACCATTCTTGAGCTGTTGAAGGAGGCGGATTAAGGCCTACTGGTTTAACAATTGACGGACGATTCCTGAAATGGTTTTTCCGTCTGCTTTTCCTGCCAATTTCTGATTGGCTTGTCCCATTACCGCTCCCATGTCTTTCATCGAACTGGCTCCCAACTCTTCAATAATCTGAGTTAACTCTTGTCGCAATTCGTCTTCTGAAAGCTGTTTTGGCAAGTAGTTTTCAAGAACAGCAACTTCTTCTCTTTCTACTACGGCCAAATCTTCACGATTTTGCTTCTCGTATATTTCCAAAGAATCTTTTCTTTGTTTAATCAGTTTCTGAACGATCTGAATAAACTTTTGATCGTCCACTTTTTTACCAGACCCATCTGTTTCTGCCAAAAGAATAGCCGCTTTAATGGCGCGAATACCTCTTAAGGTCGCTTGATCTTTGGCTTTCATCGCAGCCTTCAAGTCTGAATTCAGTTGTGTGGTATAATCCATAATACTATCTTTTTTATGACCGAAATGGCCATTTCCAATGTAAAGAAACGCAAGAATAAGCACAAAGTTCCTTTTCAAAAAGGAGGATAGGATGTGGCGGCAAGGTGGTGTCTTTGAGTTGGGAAGGGCTATGTAGCCGAAAGAATGATTTGTATCTTTGTTGGTCTCGATGAAGGTAAATAGAGTAATAGGAAAACATATTGGAGA
>JAUILH010000227.1 GCA_030433115.1 Bacteroidia bacterium
ATTAGGAAACAGGCCGGTCAAGTGCTGTTGCAACTGGGCTTTGTAATGATCGGCTTGGATGAATTTATAGTGGGGTCTGCCAACATGAAAGCGGGCGGCAAGTAAGTTTTCATTGTAGTTGTCCCACATCAAACTGTCTATTTCTGAAATTTCATCTGTTAGGAGTTGTTTGAATTGCTTCTCTTGCGTGTCATAGCTGTACAAGCCAAATTGTTTGATGTCTCGAGAAATGATGTAAGCATAGCGGTTGCTTTTATCAAATCCTTGTATAGATATGTCGCCTTTAAAGGGATGGGTGAAGTCTTCCCATTCAGAATCGTTATTCAATCGGTATTTTATGATTTGTAAAGTGGTGTCCTTGATGCTGCTGATGGCAAAACGAACTTGGTGGTTGTGGTCCGCCTCGAACGATGTGTGTGACATGAAAGGAGACGTCGCAACCAACTTGGTTTTTCCATTGTTGACATTCAACCAGTCCACACGCATTTTACGTTGTCCTGCTTTGTATGTCGCCACCAATATTTCATCTTTATTGTTTCGTTCTATGTCCAATATACCGGCGATGTATGGGTTGTCCACTTTTTTAGCATATCCTGCGATTTGTGCCTTGTGCGATCCATCAATGTTTCCGGCAAAAATTTTGCCGGTGCCACGTGGTGTTGTCAGGCTGGTTTGTCGCTCTTCTGTGGTGAATAAAAGGCGATTATTGTTGGCCCAAAATGCAGAGGAAACAAATTCGTGCTTTGGTGCTTTAAAGGTGCGAACGATATTGGGCTTCAAAGGGTTGTTGATATTCAAAATGGCGGCTAGTTTTTCTTTTCCGCGAACGATGACTGCTGACACATGTTGACCATCAGGAGATATCTGAATGTTCCTGATGTCAGCTCGCTTAAAAAAGTGGGCAACTGGGTATTCTGAAATTTCATTTTTAGCTTCGGCTAAGAGCCCAAATGAAAGTAAAAGAAAAAAGGTTAAGAATAGTATGTGTTTCATGGTGTATCTCTGACAGATTGATGATCTTTTAATGTTAACTCATAAGAAATTAAAGATGAAAAAAAAGGCTCCAACAAGGAGCCTCTTTTTGATAAAGGACAAATCAGAAGCTGTAATTGGCTTGAATGAACATTTCTCTACCAATTGGGCTGAATGCGCGCCAGAAATAAGGGTATGAATTGAATGTTTCATCTTTTGGATGAATGTCATTGAACAAGTTATTTGCGATGAATGACATGCGCAATTTATCAGTAAATTGATATCCCACATTTAAGTTATATGTAGCAAAGTGATCAATACGGCCAGTTTCTGCCCAGTTGGGTAATGAACCATATCTTTGGCCAAATAAAGTCGCGGTGAAATCTTCGTATTGCCAGCCGATAGATGCACGAACCCTGCTGCGAAAATCGAAATTTGTTAAATCATCTCGATAACTGCGTGGTTGTTCGTCATCAAATTCGGCAAATTCTTGGTCCAAAATATGTGACCATGTCAGATTAAAACGCCATAATCCAGCTGAATCAGTATTTAAATTCCAGTTAATTGTTGCATCAAGTCCTTCGTTGGTCAATATTGAGCGGTTGATTGGGCCGCGATTGACTTGCTCAATTTGACCGTCATCTGGCCCACCAACAGTCCGGATTACACTACTAAGAATGAATTGGCAAAATTGTGAATTAGAGTCGAAGCTGTTGCCTTGTAGGTCAGTTCCCAGACGACAATTGGCCTCATTTTCTAGAATATAAGCAGAACTGATGTCACCAACTACACCTTCCAACTCAATGGAGTAATAGTCTAATGAGAAAGTTAGATTGTCTGTAGCATCCCAAACAAAACCAGCAGTAAAAGACTCACCTTCTTCTTCCCTCAATTCAGGATTACCCTGTCTAACTCCAAAGGCGGTATATGAATAATCATTAGAATCATCATCTTCACATTCTTGGCGGGTTAGTCCGTCGGCTCTACAAGCATATTCATCAAAAATTCCGCTGAAAAATCCGCTTTCATCAGCGAACACATAGTGCATGTCTGGAGCACGGAAGCTGGTTGAGTAACTTCCTCTGACTAGCAAACGATCCAATGGTCTCCACTGAAGTCCTGCATTCCAAGTGAAAGCATCATCTACATTGGTGATGTCATCGTAGTTATCAAACCTTGCAGCCAATGTCAAATCTAAGGTTTCGTGTAATGGTACAGCAAATTCTGTACCTAATGCGAAGCGATCACGTTCACCACCACCTCCAGTACCGGTTAAATTATAAATGACTTCTTGGCCAGGCAGGATGCGGGGATCAGCTTGTAATTCATATTCTTGTGTACCATATTCTAATACAGTAGCAAATCCAACATCACCAGCGGGCATTTCCCATAAGTCACCAGTAAATACGAGACTGGCTTGAGTGGCACTGGAATCAGCACCAGTTTTCACAATGGTAGAAATAGAGCGGTAAATTTCCGGAGTGATTGGGTTGAAATAATGTTCCAAATTCATGTTATGAACTGGGTAAGCACCAAAAAAAGGATCTAATCCTTGCTGTTCGCCCAAGAAATAGTCGCGAGTCTCTTGTTCTAATAATCGAGGTCTTTCACGGTATAAATCATATCCAGAATGGCTGATTGTGGCTTCCCATTCAAAACGGTCATTGAAAGCAAAACCTGTTAATGATGCTGAGAAATTCAGTGACTTTTCTTCATAAATTTGTTTGCCACCGCCTGTTTCCGCAGGAGAGAAAATGCGTTGTGTATCAAAAACACTATCAAATTGAGGATCATAATATAAGCCTCCAGCCCAAAATTCTGTATTTGAAGTGGCATTCGCTTCTTGGTCCCAATAATTTAGACTCAAAGCCAACTGCATGTTGTTACCTAAATCTTTGGTGAAATAGGAGTAAGCGGCAGTGTTTGAATCAGAGTTTCTGATGCCTTGAGTAGCTGGGTAATCAAAATAGTAACAACGATCAACAGGTCCTGAGCCAAAATCACGAACTTGTGCTTCTAAGTGATCAAAACGACCACATAAAGTTTCTAACCCTCCTGGATAAATTTGTGTGTTGTTATCCAAACGGTCGCGCAACATTATGCCTGATACACCCGTCGCCTCAGATGGGTCAATGCCAGGTTCATCACGATAAGAGTCCATAAATTCTCTTTCGCCAGCCAAAATCTCATCACGGTCTAAGTGCTCAAACGCATAGGTTAAAGTCCAGTCATCGCCTGTTTTTCCACCCACCCATTGAAGGTTCCAACTGTCACCGCCACCTTCTGTGGTTGAGCCTATTCGAGCAGAAACTTCATCGCCGTCAAAATCTTTCTTCAATATAACGTTGATTACACCTGAAACTGCGTCTGAGCCGTAAATGGCTGATGCACCACCGGCTAAAATCTCAATTCGAGCCACAGCGGCTGCTGGAATGGCTCCAAAGTTACTGACATTACTTTGTCCGTTATATGGCAAAGGATAGTCAGCGGCCCGGCGGCCATTAATTAAGGTTAAAACTCGACCAGGGCCCAATCCGCGTAAATCAATCACACTGGCATTTGATGTAAAGCCACTTTGAGTCAATTCATTTTGGACGCCACCTGTTTGTTGTGTCAAGCTGTTCAGCGCATCATATACTGTTGAAAATCCTTCAGCTTCAATTTGGTCGCTGGTCATTACTTGAATAGGCGATGAACCTTCAAAATGATTTCTTTTAATTCGTGATCCGGTAACAGATACTTTTCCTAATTCAACAGAGTCTTCTTCTGTTTGTTCGGTTTCATTATCTGAGTCTGTTTCTTGGGCGTATATCATTGGGGAGTTCGCGCTCAATATCAAAGACATCATGATAACTTTACTGATTTTTGATTTACTCAGGTTGTTCTTCATTGGATTTCCTCATTTTTTTTAGAATAATGATGCTGTAGATAAATTATCCACCGCATCAA
>JAUILH010000069.1 GCA_030433115.1 Bacteroidia bacterium
TCCTAATCCTGCAGAAGATAACTTTACTATTGAATTGAATGGTCAGGGAGATGCGACAATGGTCATCACCGATTTACAAGGTAGAGTAGTGGTAAATCAAACACTGTACGGTTCAACGCATCAACTAAGCAGACCAGATAATGTAAGTTCCGGTACTTACTTCATCCGTGTGAAACAAGACGGCATGGAGTACGGTGGAAAGATCGTGTTTAAGTAAATCCAGATTATGAATAATTGAAAAGGCTGTTCCGGAAGGGATGGTCTTTTTTTGTGTTAAGGACAATCCTTAATGGAACAACACCCCATTGCAATCCGTACAATTGATGTTTGGAACAGTAGCATTATAGGTTTGATTAATGGCTTTAATTAACTCATTGGTTAAAAGTGCGTGCCCTTTTTGATTCGGGTGAAAACCATCCAGGCTGTAAAAACCTCCGCTCACAAATTCAGTGTCAAAATCAACGCCATCCCATTTAATACCGGAACTTAAACTGGCGTAAAAAGGATCAGACTCAAATACGGCCAAATTGTATGTTTGAGCCATGTCTCTAATCGCCGAGTTGTAATCATCAATGGCAGCATCTAACTGACTCACTTCAGCAGAATCCAGGACATAACGATCATGAATGGCAGTAAATAAAATGCCGTAAAACTCACATTTCATGGAATCCAAAGGAATGCTTAGCGTGAGGTATTCTCCTGCCTTAATTTGTCTGACACCGCTGCTATGATTGGCATCTTGCATCACGAAATAGTTATCACCTTCACTGAATTGAATGTGAGATAAACCCGAATTGACATAGATATCGTTGAGAGAATCAGCTTTATTCAAAGTGAGTTCTGCGCCATTGGCAGGGATCAATGTGTAAGCTGGAAAGTGTCTGAAATTAGGAATCGTTGCAATGACACCCTTAGCGCCATTGCTGGTCATTCTAGAGATAACAGTGTCCAGGTGATTCCTGAAGTCCGTTCCCGACATTAAACTGTTGTTGTATCCGCCTTCCCTGGCATATTGAAAGACATCCTCCATGCCTAACCAGGCAGCAAAAAAAGTAATGTTTTGTGCGCTAGAGGCTGTAATTCGATCCAGTGGTGTTGTGCTGGATGCACCGTAAACTTTATTGTAATAGACATTTCTAGTATGGAAGTCAGTACTTGTATAATCAGACAAACGCATGAACGGAAAAGAATGGTCTTTAAGATCACTGAAAAGGGTAGTGGAGAGATAAGAAGTTTCCTCTCCGGAAGTGTACAAATCTTTAACCGGACCAATGGACGTAACGCCTTCGCAATCGGTTCTGTCTCCCATCACACTGGCTCCCGTATACACAACATCCCAGGGCTTTGAGTTGAGACCGATCCCTGAATTGTCGGGCATCAACGCTTGATTGAATGCACTGGCAGAGCTTCCTTCAGCTTCTTGAACCACAGAAAATTGTCTGGCCAATAGCGCTCCTGTCGATCTTGCTTGCCCATCCTTAAACAAAGCACCATCTTGATAGCCGGCCATATAACCATCTCCAATCACTACATAATTTGAGAAATCCGCATCTCCTGAATCCGGAGTAGTCAATTCTGGTTCAGGTCTGCAAGAGACCAAACTCAATATGGTGTAAAACCCAAGTGACAGATAAGCAAGTTTCATGGCATTAAGATAGGAGTTTTGTGGGAAATGTGTTTAAACTGGTGAAAAAACATGACATTGTGATTTCGAAGGATAAGTTGTACTTTGCTTTAGGCTAATTAAAGGATTGAAAAAGCTCAAATACAAGTTAGCCGAAGAGAACGCCTAAAACCTTGAATAGACTTTTACTATGAAAGCATTGATGATCTACCTACTTTTTACAGTATCCTTGGCTTCAGCTCAAACAAATTTTGAAATAGCCAGTACTGATTCCTCGATAAACCTCCTGAACGAACACGGTGTATTCATAACAAATCTCAATCCAGAGATACTCAAAATATCTGAAGTTGAAACAGCAATTAAACAAAGCGATCACAAGGATTCTCAATTAATTGTTTCTGTGTTGAAGATGCAGGGCGATCCTAAGTCAAAAATGCAAGAACTGATGAACTTGAGACGTACCTACACCTTTATTACTGAGATTATGGACGAGCATATCTATGGGAATCTCAAATCTAAGTACGGTAAGCGGAAAACCAAGAAAATGATGAAACGAAAGAATTAATATGTACACACCAAAACATTATAGAGGAGGTAGCAAAGAGGAAGCCATCGCTTTTATGAAACGCTTCAATTTTGCGAGTATGGTCACTGCTATCGAAGGTCTCCCTGTGGCGACTCATTTGCCTTTTGTTGTGTTAGAGCGAGACAATCAAATCGTATTAAGTTCTCATATGGCGAAGGCTAACGACCATTGGAAACATATTGTTGCCAACGATAACCTCATCATTTTTTCGGAACCTCATGCCTACATTTCTCCCAAGCATTACAATCAAACACAAAACGTTCCTACATGGAATTACATGTCCATTCATGCGTATGGTAAAGCGAATGTTATTGAGGGTACGGATCAGGTTTTGTCTGTTTTAGAAGGGATGATAGACTCGTTTGAAGAAGCTTATAGAGCTCAGTGGGAAAAATTGTCGGATGAGTATAAAGTCAAAATGGCCAATGGTGTTGTGGCATTTGAGATCATTGTAGATAGAATGGATCATAAAGAGAAATTGAGCCAGAATAAAAAGGAGAATGAACGACAGGCGATCATTGAGTCACTCTCAAAAAGTGAGGATTCTAATGCCCAGATAATTGGAGAATACATGACCAAAAAAGACATGCAATAGTTTAGATATGCTTTATAAGATTACGGCATTTGTGTTTGGTTTATTGACAATTGGGGCTGTTTTGGAAACACTGAGTATTTCAAAGAAAGAAGGTATGTCTGTTACTCTGCTCTCTAGTTGTATGGTTATGCTTTTCGCTTTTCTAAGCTTTTATTTTTGGAGAAAGGGCAAATCGGACGGTTCAGGAAAAAGTAAGTTATTGAAATAGTTCCATTGATCACTCCCACCTGAACCGGCGTTTCCTTTCACGTGTGATCAGTTTTCCGTTCTTATACGATTTCTCTGTTTGATGCTTGCAATCACATTTGCTCTCTTGTTCCCATGATTTATCTCCGTTCGAGTCGTATTGAACATAGCGATAAAGGATTTCGAAACACGATTTGCCATAAGTTCCCCGCTTTGTAATGCGTTCTAATTCATAGACCTTTTTTCCGGTAGAATCGTATCGCACCACTTCATAGATTTTCTTCCAATAGAAATCAAGAATATCCGGGTTTTTAGAATAGATGGTTGTGATTTTAGCGTCTTTTTTTACCTGACCATTTTGGTGCTTGGTGACGTTCTTAACTATCGTACGTTTGTGTTGTGCCATTCCTGAAAAGGAATAGGCAATAAGAATCATCAATACACAAATTTTAAGGACCTTGAACATCATAGGAAAGGTAGTGATAATTGGATAAAAGATTGGTTCTATTGCACTAATAATTTACCACGAACTGGCTCCCCGGTACTCTCCGGAATCAGTTGAAAAATATATGGTCCGGATAAAACGGTCAGCGGACTTAAGTCAATTTCATTTCCACTGTTCGCATCCAGCTGCATCACAATCTTTCCGCTGTAGTCAATTACTTGCAGGGTGTGTTTTTGTCCGGATGTATTATTGAAATACAAACGAGATTGATCGGTGATTGGATTGGGGTAAACCTTATATCCATCTTCCAATAACTTAACATAGTGCACACCTGAAGAGCTGGCAAACCCTTGTCCGCCCAACTCAATTTTGTAATAGTTAACGGCATTTTCTTCAGGCGAATCATCAACGAAAGTATAGCCCTGAGCAAAATCCGGACTTCCGCAAATCCCCGCAATATCACCTATTTGAGAAAAGTTCAAACTGTCTGTAGATCGGAATACCTTAATGCCATTACATTGGTTACCACCTTTAATCTCCCATGATAACAATACTTTACCATCGGATAAATTGGTAGTGAAATAATTGAGAATAGGGTGGTCTTGAGACCAGAGCGTGGTCATCGATAAAGTGAAAAATATGGCCAACAACTGTTTCACCTTATAAAGATAACGCGTTTCGAATGATTTTGTTACTTCATATCACATGATTTGTCCGCTGGAAGACGCTTCTTTACCCATTGAAGCGAACTGTTGATCAATGTCTTCAAAGAAATCATCAAGCTCTGAGGCCTCAATTTCTTCAAGTTTAAGGCTTTCAATATGCTCTTTTCTAACAACGATATTTTTCTTTGTAATATGAGTGCTGTTATCAGACATGTTTATGGTTACCAGAATGCATTTTTCACCAATTGGTATCCCTGAAATCTTAGAATTTGGTCCTATAGGCCTGCTCATGATCACGCCCCTTCGATTTGGAATTATGATCATGGAGGTTGAATTTTCTAAATCGCGAGTATGCACCAGGATATCCGTTTTTGGTCGTTGGTCTCTCCAGTATGTGTCACAATTTAATAGACCAAAATTGCGCATTTCAATTTGATAGTACTTCTTTCTGGTAGTGGGCTCAACAACAAATTCTTGCTGTTTTCTATATTCTACAGTTTGAGGTTTAAATCCAACTCTTTCTTTACCCGATTGTACCATGTATTGAACTTTGTCCATATCCACCTTCACAAAACTAGGCTTGATGATATGGCTGATGCGTGTCCAAAACGGATTGTTGCCTAAACCTTTGTCCGTATTAATTTTGAGGGTTTCAAAATAGGATTGAATCTTGAGTTTGTAGGCTTCAGGACAATTTCTTGTCTTGATTTCAAGTTCCTCAGTTTGCCCCATTGGTGTGACGGCGTAACTTACATAAATCCACATGTCCTTGTGCTCATTGATCTTAAGTTGTGACGCGCATTTTTTATGAAAATCTACTTCCAGATTGTCTCCGTTTTTGCTATAAATTCCAGTAAAAAGGTCGTATTTAATATATGTTTGATCGAAGGACAGTGCTGGAGTCCAATTGCTTTTGTCTTCTACCCAGTTGACGTCATTGTCTTCTCGAATTCCAATAAACGCGCGCATGCCATTCACCACCTGTGACCGGATAGGAAATAAAATTTCAAGGGGAGAATTGTCATCTATATTCAGTTCTTCGCCGTGCTGATAAGCGGTTAAATCAATAGAGCCTCCAGTAGTGAGAATCTTACCATTACTGCAAGTCCCAATTCTACTCTTGATTAAATCGCTGGCATCATAATATTCTGTCAATTTAAAATTAACGTTTCCTTTCACCGGATTCCCATTCTTATCCTTAAGTGTCAATTTAGGGATCTTAATTATGGTCCCTTTTCTACCTCTGATCTGTGCATCTTCAGATACGTCACAAACTATGTACTGCGATTTTTCTGATATTCCAGTCCATGAGGTGTTTGATGTAGAGCGGGAGAGGGCAGTTTGATTTTTTGAATCTTCGGATATGGTGGTTCCGGATTTTTTTGAAAGAACCAGTTGTCCGTCTTTTTGAGTAGCTAGCGCGTTCTGAGAGGCGCTTAGTGCTTTTAAGACATGTTTTTGTACTTCTTGTTGAACAGTGTCAGTGTCTTCTTCCAAAACATTTGTTGAACGATTGGATTCAGGGTCAGATTGGCAAGATGGGAGACCGAGAATAATAAGAGTCAGGATTGCAATTGGTTTCATAGTTTTCTGTATTCGTTTGTTTGTTTAATGTCTTGAATACAGAAAAGGAACAATCCGCAATTGAGTTATTCTGGAATTTGCTCCTCAAAAAACTGCCATAGTGCGTCCTTGGGAACTGGTGCGATTATTTCAACTGGTTCTTTCTTTACGGGATGGATGAAAGCCATTTTACGGGCGTGAAGATGAATTGATCCATCCTTGTTAGACCTGGGAAAACCATATTTTAAATCACCTTTGATGGGGCAACCAATCTCACTCAATTGAACACGAATTTGATGGTGTCGACCAGTTTTGGGATAGATTTCAATGAGTCTGTAATCTTTTGAAGTTCCGATCAAAGAATAACTCAATTCAGCTTTTTTACTGCCTGATTTTTCTGTCTCGCTGGCAAAAGATTTGTTCTTCTTTTGATCTTTTCTCAGGAAATGAATCAACTCTCCGGACGGATTTTTTGGCGCATCCTTCACAACAGCCCAATAAGTTTTCTGAATGGTTTTCTCCTGAAACATTTTATTAATTCGGGCGAGTGCCTTACTCGTTTTTGCAAACAATACCACACCACTTGTAGGTCTGTCTATTCTGTGTGTAACGCCCAAAAAAACAGCTCCGGGTTTATCATATTTCTCCTTAATGTAAGATTTAACAATTTCAGAAAGTGGGGTGTCTCCGGTCTTGTCACCCTGCACAATATCAGAGGCCATTTTGTTAACAGCAATCAAATGATTGTCCTCATATAAGACCTCATTCTTCATGGGCGACTAGTACTGCTCCTTTTCATTTGGGAAATCTTTGCTCTTCACATCTTTGATGTAGGCGCCAACTGCACCTTTCATCTCTTCGTACAAATTGTGGTATTTTCTCAAAAAACGTGGGTTGAAATCATTGTTGATACCCAACATGTCGTGGCTAACCAATACCTGACCATCAACACCATTTCCAGCGCCAATTCCAATTACCGGAATGTTCACAGATTCGGCAACTTCTTTCGCCAAATGAGCAGGAATCTTTTCCAGTACAATGGCAAAACAACCTGAGGCTTCAAGTAATAAGGCATCTTCTTTGAGTCTTTGTGCTTCATCTTCCTCCTTTGCTCGCACCACATAAGTTCCAAACTTGTAGATACTTTGAGGCGTCAAGCCCAAGTGTCCCATCACCGGAATACCCGCACTCAAAATTCTGTCTACCGATTCAATAATTTCTCGTCCCCCTTCTAACTTAACAGAATGAGCGCCACTTTCTTTCATGATTTGAATGGCAGATGCCAAAGCCATTTTCGAATTCCCCTGGTAGGTTCCAAAAGGCAAATCCACAACGATTAAAGAGCGCTTGGCAGCTCTTACAACAGAACTGGCATGATAGATCATCTGGTCCAAAGTAATAGGAAGTGTGGTTTCGTGTCCTGCCATTACATTGGAGGCCGAATCTCCAACCAGGATGACGTCAATTCCAGCCTCATCAATAATTTTTGCCATGGAGTAATCATAGGCAGTGAGCATGGAAATTTTCTCTCCTTTTAATTTAAGCTCCTGAAGTACGTGGGTGGTTACCCTTTTAATATCCGAATGTTTAGACATGTCAAATTTTTAGTGAGGCAAATCTAAGCAATTTGGAAATCTTAAGAGTTTTTTTATTTCCTGGCAAACAGTCGCCACTTTTTCTCACCTTGAATTTGAAGGGAGTTTTTAACCAGTCGAACGATAATTTCACGTTTCTGATTGTTCTTTTTCAGCACCATTCTATAGCGGTCTTTGTCTGGGTGACGTTTCAAGTCTGCCTCATCCCATTCCATGTCAAAAAGTTCCTCTCCGGCTTTGGATTTTAGCGTATCAACTTCAAAAAAGTAGTGTTTGTTCTTTTTAAGTTCGGCATAAGTCATTAAATCCACATTGAGTTCTATCCCTGAAGGGACCTTGATGCTAGACGCCGGTATGCTTTTCGGTTTAGAGGTTTTAACAGCCACCGGGTGCTTGATTATGGCTTCTGCAATGGACGTTCTTTTAATCGGAACATTGGGTTCAAGAATAGGCTCTTTCTTCATAGTCGAACGAGCTTCTTTTGGGGCTTTGGTTTCCTCTATTTTAGCGCTTACAACAGATTCGATAATGGCGTCATCAAGAATAACTTCATTGGTTTCTTCAGTTTTTGTGGTAATTGGGACATGAGCGAGTAATTGCTCGTTGTTGGGAGTGTCATGGCTAATTACAACTGCCTGATGCGTGCCGGGTGATTCCTGATTCTGATCACCTCCATTGAATAGGGCCAATGAGATAACAGATAGTCCAACAACAATAGCAGAGCTAATCCAATAAGCACCAAGCGCAGTAGCCGTAGTTTGAGTTTGCCCGGCAGCAAAATCAGCCATTAACTTGTCAAAGTCCTTTTTCTGATCAATGGTGGCACTGTGTATGACCGTTTCGTCGATATGAAAATCTAGTTCATTCATGGTTTACCAACTTATTTAATTTTTTAATAATTCTGTGCATTTTTACTTTGGCGTTTGATACACTCAGTCCAGTAATATCGGCGATTTCAGTATAAGGTCGGTGCTCAAAGTATTTTAATTCAATGAGAAATAATTCGTCTTCATTAAGGTGTTTCAGTGCTTTTTTAGCGCGATACAATCTGTCTTCATGAATCTCCATATCTTCTCGTTCATCAAAGAAAATGTCGAAATCCTGTGACTTGGCGTAGACAGCTCTTTTGTACTTTTCGCTTCTTTGATACAAAAGAAATTCGTTGTAGGCTATGCGATACAACCACGCAGAAAATGGGACACCTTGATTTTTATACTTAGCTAAATTTTTGAGAGCCTTAAGAAAGGTCTGAGAACACAAGTCTTCTGCCAATGTTTCGTTACCCGCACGCTTCAGTAGAAAAAGAAAAATTCTTTCGTAATATTCATCGTAGATCGGAGCAAAGGCGCGTGGATCTTTTATTGATTGTTGTATGATGTCGAATTCCTGATCGATTTCGCTTTCGTTTTTTTGATATGCCAAATTAGTATTTCCCATTCAATTCGCCGAACTTCTTTTATGTAAAATACATGGCGTTTTAAATGGTTACACTTGAGCAAAAAAAAACACGCAAATACGTGGATCAGTCGAGTCAAATCAACTTATCTCAATGTGCTTCTTTTTCCGAACTGACATGGAGGTAAAAGCGTTTAGCGCCATCTGGGGCAATTTCTTGCAGTCCATGTTCATCCTTCTCGCCTCCGCCACCGCGATACCCCTCATTGAAGCCCGTTCTCGTATTCTGAAAGTAGGTGTAAACTTTACCCGTGACCGGAGATTTTAATTTATAGACGACATCAATAGGGTCATATGATTCAAGCTCAAAAGCGATCCATTTTTGCTTGCTTGGACTGTACCATTCTGCGCTAATTGGCGGAACCCCCTGATCTGGTGTAGTGGTCATTCTAATTTTGTATCCCGAACCATCATCTGCGGACCAATGGTGGAACATATAAGGCTCTCTGTATACCACTGTTTTTCCATCAGGTGCTGTTTCAACCCAATTCTGTGCGTTGTTCTTGTCTACTGAGTAATGATAAGTTTTCCCAGATACTGCAGATATTAAACTGAATTTATCCCAGCTCGATTCCTTAATGTTGGAAGATGATTTCCATGATTTGTATTCCGGATACCACCATTCAGCTTGTACAATTTGGTCATCGGCATTGGATCTGGTGATTCGCAGTTTGTAACCTGATTTGTCATTTTTGAGCAATACCACAGAGTAAGTGTCCTGACTTTTTCCCAACAGGGATAGGCAAAATAAGAAAGGAATAAATGCAAGCGCTTTTAGTTTCATAATTCATTTGATTTTCTTCAAAAATATGGGTGTAGGCTTCAAAAAGAGTGGGTACAATTGCTCAATTTAGGTTTTAATTAGGTAAGATATTGATTTATGGGTAGTTTTTATTGATTGTAAAACGCTGCTTTGAGAAACAATATCCGTACATTTGTGAGCTATGAAGGCATTTTCTAAGCTATTTATTGCATTGTTCGCCCTAACTGTATTAGGAGGGTGTAGCACGGATGTGGAGTTGAACGCAGATTGGAGAAACATCACGGTGGTGTACGGTTTACTAGATAAAAACGATACTTACCACTATGTTAAAATTAACAAAGCTTATTTAGGGGACGGGAATGCTCTGACTTATGCCACAATAAAGGATTCTTCAGAATATGCACTGGGTCAGATGACCGCCTACATTGATGAAAAAATCAATGGAAATGTGGTAAGAACGTTTCCTTTGAGAGACACGGTTTTAAACAATAAGAGCGCCAACGGAATTTTCTACAGCCCTACACATACTGTATATTATTTTGTAGCCAATGATTTGGATGAATCTGCCACCTATGAATTGAAGATTCAAGTGAATGGATCTGAAGATTTGATCACTGCAGAAACACCTTTGGTTCAAGATTTTATAATTTCCAGACCTTTTGCCAACATTCCGGGAGCACCTGCTCAAACACAAATTACATTTGCAAATGCCAATTCATCAACCTCAGGTCAGTACCCATCTGAAGCAGTGAAGTGGGGAGAGGCGCCAAATGGGACAAGATATGAGGTGAAACTTGTTTTTAACTATGAGGAACGAACCACCTCAGGTACAACCAACAGAGCTTTGGAATGGAACATTGCAACAGTTCAGGATGGCGCATCTCTTGAAAAAAGCATTGACGGAGAGCAGTTCTACACTTGGGTGAGAGACAAAATTGCTTCAGAGCCAGCATTAAACCCAAGTGATTTGGTGAGTCGTAAAATTCAAGGTTTGGATTTTTCAGTGACAGTGGCCGGAGAAGATTTAGATACTTATATAGATGTGAATCAGCCCGTGACAGGAGTGGTACAGGAGCGACCAGAGTTTACCAACGTTACTAATGGCATAGGTCTGTTCTCTACCAGATCATCTGAAGAGGTGACCAACAAATGGTTGAATAAGGCGTCTATTGAAGAACTGTGCAAAGGACAGTACACGTATTCATTAGAATTTTGTACAGATTCTGCCATGTGGCCAGGAATTACCACCGATCCTCAGGTATGGTGTCCATGACATAATGTCTGACAAACTGTCAAAATCCTAAATCCAAGCCCCTTCTTTCTTCTTAAATCTGACATTATGTTAGATAATTTGCCTTGAATGTCTAATGGCACAAACATTGACCAATGCTAATCACCGTAATTAAGCAATAAAAAAATTATAGTGATATGAGCAAGATAATTGGAATAGATTTAGGAACTACAAACTCATGTGTCGCCGTGATGGAGGGAAGTGAGCCTGTAGTAATTCCAAATAGTGAAGGAAAAAGAACCACGCCTTCAATCGTAGGGTTTGTTGATGGTGGAGAAAGAAAAATTGGAGATCCTGCGAAAAGACAGGCCATTACCAATCCAACCAAAACCATATACTCTATTAAAAGATTCATGGGGAATACCTATGATGAGTCTTCGAAAGAGGTGGGTCGCGTACCTTATGAAGTGGTAAAAGGAGATAATAATACGCCAAGAGTCAAAATTGATGACAGATTATATACACCTCAGGAAATTTCTGCCATGGTACTTCAAAAAATGAAGAAAACGGCTGAAGATTATTTAGGGACCACTGTTTCTGAAGCAGTAATTACTGTGCCGGCCTACTTTAATGACTCACAACGTCAAGCTACTAAAGAAGCGGGGGAGATTGCAGGTTTGAAAGTGAGAAGAATTATCAACGAGCCAACAGCTGCCTCTTTGGCATACGGACTTGATAAAAAAGGAGAGGATCAGAAAATTGTAGTATTCGATTGTGGTGGAGGAACGCATGATGTATCTATCCTTGAATTGGGAGATGGTGTGTTTGAAGTAAAATCTACTGATGGTGATACCCACTTAGGGGGAGATGATTTCGATCAGGTGATTATTGACTGGTTAGTTGAAGAGTTTAAGAGTGAAAACGGAGGATTGGACTTAACCAAAGATCCAATGGCACTTCAAAGATTAAAAGAAGCAGCAGAAAAAGCTAAGATTGAATTGTCAAGCACGACCTCTTCAGAAATCAACTTGCCTTATATTATGCCTGTTGATGGAATTCCAAAACACTTGGTAAGATCTTTGTCCAGAGCAAAATTCGAGCAGTTAGCGGATGATTTGATTAAAAGAACCATTGAACCTTGTAGAACGGCTTTGAAAAATGCCGGCATGTCTACTGGTGATATCGATGAAATTATTTTAGTAGGTGGATCAACAAGAATTCCCGCGGTTCAGGAAGCCGTTAAGAGTTTCTTTGGAAAGGAGCCTTCGAAAGGTGTAAACCCGGATGAGGTTGTAGCAATTGGTGCTGCTATTCAAGGTGGTGTATTGACAGGAGAGGTGAAAGATGTACTTCTTTTGGATGTGACACCTCTGTCGCTCGGAATCGAAACTATGGGAGGTGTATTTACCAAACTGATTGAATCTAATACGACAATCCCAACGAGAAAATCCGAGACATTCTCTACAGCAGCAGATAACCAACCATCGGTTGAGATCCATGTATTGCAAGGAGAAAGACCAATGGCGGCGCAAAATAGAACGATTGGTCGATTCCAGTTGTCTGATATTCCGCCAGCAAGAAGAGGAGAGCCACAAATTGAAGTGACTTTCGACATTGATGCGAACGGAATCTTGAATGTGTCTGCAAAAGACAAGGCTACTGGAAAAGAGCAATCCATTAGAATTGAAGCGAGCTCTGGTTTATCTGATGAGGAAATCGAGAAGATGAAAAGAGAAGCTGAAGCCAATGCAGATGCTGATAAACAAGCCAAAGAGGAAGCAGAAAAAGTAAATCAGGCAGATGCTTTGATTTTCCAGACGGAAAAATCTTTGAGTGAGTATGGAGATAAAATTCCTGCAGATAAAAAGCAACCTATTGAAGAGGCTTTGGCAGAGTTGAAGACGGCCCATGAGAATAAAGACCTTGCGGCCATTGATGCTTCCATGGCTAAGTTGAATGAGGTTTTCCAGGCAGCTAGTCAGGAAATGTATGCTGCACAGCAAGAGCAAGGTGGCGAATCTGCTGATTCTGGTGCTGCTTCAGACGCAGGCGCTGGTGACGGTGGATCTGATGAAGAAGTCACTGATGTTGACTTTGAAGAAGTAGAAGATAAATAAAGACAGTTTAGCAACAATAAAAAAGGGGCGCTAAAAGCGTCCCTTTTTTTATGCTTTCGCTGACCGTGCTCAGCCAAAGCTTTGCAACGGCGATGAGCTTTCGCATAAACGTTATGCCTACGCTGAGTCCTTCGCCAAAGGCTTACTGCCACCGGTGAAAGCTTTGGCGCAAGCGTTGTGCCCATTATGTTGAGCAATTGTGTCGCTCTAATGTGAGTAATTTGTCATAGTCTGATTGCCAGATCAGATAGTTGCTGCTTAGAATAATACGGTCCATTTATATGGATTTTTGGAATAAAGTACCATTTCTAAGACTGGTTGTTCCTTTCATTCTGGGAGTAGTAATAGAAATCAACAACTGGATAAATATTCGATGGATGCTGCCTTTGCTTTTAGTATCGGCGGTTCTACTGCTGGTGATATCTCTATATCCATTTAAATCGAAATTTTTAAAGAGACCTCTATATGCAGGTCGTTTGTCGCTCATTGTCACACTGCTCGCCGGATTCTGTTATGCCTGGTTTAGCAGGTCGATTAATTACAACACCCATTTTTCCAAACAAAGCTCCCAAAAGGAAATCACCGTGGTGGGCACTATATATGAACCTCCTCAGGAAAAAGCGAGATCTGTAAAAGTCTTTCTTGAAGTACATGAGACATCAGATGGCAGTGAAACCAACCCATGTATAGGGAATTTGCTTGTATATTTTCAAAAAACAGATGAATCACTCAATCTTAAATATGGAGATCAGGTGGCAGTCAGATGTTTTCCTAACGAAATCTTACCTCCCGATAATCCCAAACAATTCAATTTTCAGAAATATCTACATAACAATGATGTGTATCATCAGGCGTATGCCAAGTCCGGATCATGGAAATTAATAGAATCTAAACAAGGGCATCCGATCAAACAACTGGCTTATCAATTTAGAGCAAGGATGTTGACGATATTAACTGACAATATTAGTGATCATAAGAATCTCGCGATAGGAGCGGCTCTGATTTTAGGTTATAAAGATCACCTTGATCCAGATATTCTGAGGTCCTTTTCATCTGCTGGAGCCATGCACGTATTGGCAGTGTCCGGACTTCATGTGGGGATCATATTTCTGTTTTTTAATAGTTTATTGAGTTTTTTGGATAAAAAGGGAAGTTACGGGAAGCTCATAAAGGTCATTACCATTCTATTGATTCTTTGGGCTTATGCCTTTATTACTGGCTTATCTCCTTCTGTCATGCGAGCGGCTACCATGTTTTCGGCCGTTGTCATAGGGCAATCGCTCAACAGACCTACCAACATCTTTAACACCTTGTCCGCATCAGCTTTTCTGTTAATGCTTTTCGATCCGCATATCATTACCAAAGTGGGATTCCAGTTGAGTTATTTGGCTGTTATTGGGATTGTCTATTTGCAACCGAAACTATATGCCCTACTGTATTTTAAAAATTGGTTTCTGGACAAAATTTGGGCAATCACATGTGTTTCTTTTGCCGCTCAGTTAGCCACTTTTCCTCTTGGACTCTATTATTTCCATCAATTTCCAAATTACTTCTTCATTTCCAATTTAATTGTGATTCCGATGGCAACAATTATTCTATACACAGGAATTTTGCTGTTAATCACTGTGCCTTTTGGATTAGGAAGCGTGTTTAGTTGGTTATTGAATCATGAGTTAGCATTTCTTAACAAAGCCGTCGTTTTTGTGGAGGAAATTCCTTATTCCCTGATGTATGGTAATTACATTGGTGTGCATGAAGTTTTGCTATTGTACTTGACGGTCGCCCTCATTTTAGCCTGGTTTTATTTTAGAAAGACATACTTGATCTTTTCTATTAGTGCCATGGTCGTCATTTTGTTGTTGATATCCTCCGCCGGACGTTTTTCTAATTCATCACGGCACCAAATGATTGTGTATAAAGTGCCAGACAAGTCAGTGCTCAATTTTGTAGGAGGGCGCTATAATTTCTTGTTGTCAGATCAGGAGTTCATCAAAGATGAGAACCAACAGCTGTATTATGTAAAACACAATTGGTTCAGTTTGGGACATACGGAAGCGAGTTACCATCTCCTCACTGATGATATTGATGCGGTTGGTCTCAGTAAGTATCATAACTTGATTGCCATTCAGGATAACCAGATTCTGCTCATTGACACCTCTTTTAAGGTGTATGGACTCAAAAATGTGATTACAGTTGACTATGCAATTTTGTCAGGAGATCAGTTTTTTGATGTTGAAACCATAGATGATAGGGTAGAGGCGGGTACATTTATATTAGATTCATCTATTCCGCAAAGAACTGCCAAAATTGTCGAAAAGCTCATGAGAAAGCGGCACATGACCGTGTATAATGTCCATGAAAAGGAGCTTTCGTAGTGAATTTATAGTCTATCTGAAGCTGCCAATGCAGTCCATCAATTGCTCTATAAACTCCTTCATTTCCTCCGGAGATTTGTTTTTGTATTTCTCCTCAAGATTTTTGAGAATATTTTCACATTTACCAGACATTCTGCCGGTTTCTTGTTCTTCCTTTATGCAGTCACAAATGATTTCAATCTCACTTCCTCCGCCAGAATATACATTGCAATTCTTGGTTTCTTCCCGGTAGCTTGCAATTTGTTCTGAGCTCATGGAGTTGAGGTCAAATTTCTCAATACAACGTTCTTTAAGGTCTAAATCGTCTTTTGGAGCATTCATGCAATCACACAAGCTCAGGGTAAAATTCGGATCATCTTTGTTTTCTATACATCCAGTGATTTCTGCCACGAATTTCTTTCGCTCTTTCGGGCTCAGACTAGATATGTCCCAAATTCCCTTACAATGCTCATAGGCGTAATCTTTTGCATCATGTGGCTCAAGACATTCGCAGATTGTTTTAAGTGGAGGCTTGTTGGATTGTTCAATGCACTCACTTTTTTCTTCAAGATAATCTTCATAGGCCTTTTCACTCAGAGAGTCCTGATTGTATTTAATCGAGCAAGATTTCGCAATGATCGAATCGTTAACACCAAGATTGGCACAGTCGCAAACATCAGGATCCAGGCATGAAGTCATCATTCTTTCAACTTCAAGCCTTTCATAAGATGTTAAAATGTTATAATCGAACTTTTGTTCGCATCTACTTAGCAACAAGGGATCGGTTTTCGCATACTTTGCACAATCGCAGATGCTCGGACCATTGTCATCCACCTGATCTTGAGCGTTCAACTCAAATTGCGAAAATAGCAGGCAAGATACAAGTAGAAGATATCCCTTACTTATATATGATTTCAACATTGTCAGGTTTTCCAACGGCACTGCTTTCTCTGTATGATATGACTTTGTAATCCGGATCCAATTTGATTTGATGTTGATAATACACCGTCAAACCATTATCGGTTTGGATGTTAGACCACCAAAAGTATTCAATATGGTCGAAAGGCGGATCTATCATTGCCAACATTTGATCCAACTCTTCAATTTTTTTATTGATGCTAGAAGTGTCTTCTTTAACCTCTTCCTCTGTTCGGTCACTAGTTCCTTCATTGAAGTTGTATACAATTTCCTCTTTGAAGGTCACGTACTCTTCTCTCAGAACACTCATAGCATAATATTCCGGCGATGGACTTAAATGAAAGTTCTCGAATCTAGAGCCTTCAAAATGATTGAACGTTTTTTCCGCCCAGGATAATATGGCTTTTTCCGCTTTCGATTTAATTTCGGCTTCATCCTGAGCCTGCGTTGACAATGAAATGGATAGGAGTAGTAGAAATAGGTACTTCATGGCAGTTTAATTGTTAGCAATAAATATAGTGATTTCTTAGTCTTTCTCAAAAAGTTTGTCGTCCTCACCTTCAATCCTCTCCACCTTTCTGATAACAAAGTACTTATCAAAATAAATGCCAACAATGTCGGATACCTTTTTTTTATCTTCTTTATACTCGTATTTGTGGTACATCACGTACTTGAAATTGTCATTGGCGTTTTCAATTTCCAAAAAATGGCTGTAATTAATGGATTTATACCCTTTCATATCGGGACGGGTCTGAGATATAAAAGCCTTGATACTTCTCAGTCCATATATATCAAGATTGACATTGCCATCACTACGAATGATTTTAATCATTCTACATGCTGCATAAAATACTTCAGGATCATAATGGGTGTCTTTTAAGCCAGTTTCAAAGAAAGTATGAATTTCATCACTGGATTTTCTGTCCTGTTCTATATCATTGAGTTTGTATAAAAGCTTTCTTTTCTGGAATAGTGCAGCTTCCTCTGCCTGGTCTTTGGTGATGGGAATCGAAAAAATTAATCTAACATCTTTGATCTTGAAAGCATGATTTAGATAGAAGCGGTAGCGCAGTACTTTGATATTGCCCAATTCATCCTTAAAACCATAACTGTGTACAATTTCATAAGAAAAACGGAGCTTTTTATCCATGATCTCCTTTTTCTTGTTTTGAATTCTACTGTCATTCAAGGCAATCAGGCTGTCAAGTTTCTTTTTGCCATAATGCTGTTTCATTGTGGGTAAAACTTCACTGACTTCAATAAGTTCCTCCAGTTCTTTGTATTCAGTGGGCATGTGTTTCTTGAATTCAAAATAGTTGTAAGGAGCATAGTAGCTGTTGTCAGGTTTCTTATCCCGAACGTAAATCTCGACCGCTCGTTTGGCTTTAAATTCAGGGTTTTTACTTTGAGCTAGCACCTGAAATTGGCAAAGAAGGAGTATGCCTATGATTAAATAGTATGTTGCATATTTCATGATCATAGATGCATACTACAATAATCATACAAAAAATAAGATGTGCGGAATAATTTCAAAACTAGATGCCGTCTCTAATTTTAGGGTCCTTACCATTACTTGAGCCTGATTTACCTCCAATCGCAGCAAAACCATAGAAATATTTAAAAGTTATGCCGATAAATGATCCGGTCCTGTCAGCAGTGGCGGTATTGAGCTCCGTTGTAGCAGAGAGAGAAGATGTCATGATGGTATTCAAAGCATATTGACCGATAAATCCCAATTGCATGGAATTGTTGCCGCCAAGTTTGTTATGTATGCCTATTTCTGGCATAATTCCGATAACACCAGATTCTGCAAGTTGGAGTTTGTATGAGTAGCCAATTTCATCCTCTTGTTTGGATTGACCTTTCATGAAACTGTATGAAGCGCCTGCTTTAATGTACCAAAATCTATCCGTAGAATTCCTTCGGTTGAAAAGCTTGGCAATTTTCAAATCGACATAAGGTACTGTGTAGGATAAATTTAGTCGCACAGTAGTTCTGTCGTAGATGTAAGTATTTCCGCTCAAACCAAAGTCTGTATCAAACGACCAGCTATCATTAATAGTTAGATTGAAGCCCGCAGCTGCCGCCCAACCATATCCTGGGAGTTGTAACCATCGGGTATCGAATTTCTCCAATCTGGAATTTGTAAGGTTTCCCCAGGTAGACCCAGTGGCGGAAATAACGTTCCCTGTTAAAATCTTGCCTTCCGATTCCTGAGAAGAAACCGATCCTACAGCCAAAGTGAGAAATATGGAAACAAGCAGTTTGCGCATGGCTTTAAAAGTAATAAATTTAGACTAAAATTTACCAGTGCTGTTTAAAAGACGTACCAAGTATTATAAAATTGCAGCCGCTGCAAAGGTGCTAACGGCCATGATTCCAATGAACGGTGTGCGTATTTTTAAGTTCGAAGGAAGGGAAATTTGTGTGGGAAGAAATGAGTCGGGTTTTCATGCCATCAAGAACAAATGTCCGCATCAAGGCTATTCCTTTGCAGGAGGAGCGTGCAGTGATTCTGGAAAAATGGTGTGCCCAATTCACCGCTATGGATTTGATCTGGAAACTGGTCGCGGAGCTGGTAGTGCGGTTGACGTCTATAAATTTGAAGAAAGACAGGATGGTCTTTACGTTGAGGTGAGCTATGTTTCAATATTTTGATCACCAGACCTCTCCGTCGTCTTCATCCAAAATCATCAGTGCCTCCGATAATTCCGACAGAGTTTTTTGATCCTTTTGAGCCTTGGCAACCTCTCTTCCGGCTTTGTATACTTCCACGGCTTTTTCGACTTCATTCTTGTCTTCAAGCAGTTTGCCTAATTGATAATAGCTTGCCAGGTATTCCGGTTGTTCTGTGTACAGTTTTGTCATAAGTTCAATGGATTGATCGATGGAGCCAGCTTTTTTGTACTCCAGGGCAGCCGCATAAATCAAAAAAGGATCGTTGGGATGCGTTTTAAGCATTTCCAGAATGAGCGCTTGTCTGTCTTGTTTCATTGAACTTGGTTTTAATCAAAAATAACAATCTATGGTAGAAATTACTTACAAGCTTATTTTTTGCTCTGTCTGCCTGATTATTTGCATAGAGGTGTTTTTCAGTTTTGATTTGATCCATGATTTGAAGTCGAAGAACTGCTGAGCAAAAGCACCGTAAGAAGAATCTTTAAGTATGGTGTTTCGCGCCAGGTGAAAATTCGACTTTCTCAGGTTGTTTTCATCTTTTGAAACATGTTTGAGGTAGTTCAGTACATCATTTTCAAATGGTGTAAGCGCACGAATTTTATTTAGTTGGGATTCAATGTCTGGAATAAGGTCTTTTAAGTAGTCGTATTCTTTTCTTTCGAGTCTAATAATGAGTGATAGTATTAAGGCATAGAAGTATATGTTGGAAGCACCTGTAGATCTTTTTTGCGGTATATCAGTGACCAGTTCAATCATGTACCTGTTTGCCTTATCAAAATGTTGATGCGCAAAGTGAGCAATGGCCAGGTTAAAATAGAAAATGTGTCGGTTAATGTTATTGATGTCGTGTTTTCTCAAACCGTCTAAAATCGTGTCTTCTTTTTTTAGGACCTCATTGTGCATACCTAATTGGTTAAACAGTCCAATCTCGTACATTAAAGTGGTCGAGAATAATTGAAATTGAAAGCGTTTGTCTCCACTAAACCTCTGTTCGATTTTGTTTCGGGTTGTTCTGAATAAGTTTAAGTTGCTAGTCAAAACCGAGCTGATAAGGTGGTTGTTGAGTGCGAAAAAATACTCACGTGCATAGATTTGTTCTCCTAATTCCAAGGTCTCAATGAGTTGAATGGTGCTACCAAACTCCTTTAAACACTGCTCGTAATGCCCTTCGTTAAATCCGTACATCCCCTTGAGGTTAAACAAATAAATGGCGAATTCCGGATTTTTCTCTGGGTTAGCTTCTCTTTCAAAATTGATCAATTTTTGACTCAGGTCTTCAGTAATGGTTTTGTCCAACGGACCAATTTTATTTCTGGATAGCAATAGAAAATCAAGTGTTTCATATCTGATTTCTGACAAATTATTAAGCTCTTCAAGAATAGACTTCTCTTCCAGATGGAGTTCTGATAAACGCTTTCTTGACTTATCTAGTTGAATGCCCTCATTTTTTAATGCTAGAATTTCAAGTTCAATTACCTTCAATATGCTGTGAAATTGTCGGAACTTGTAAGCCTCTTTTTTTGCTTTATTCAAATACTTTTTAGAAAGGGAATCGAGCTGTTTGATTTCCAACATTTCAGCATGATACCTCTTTTGGTTAGAAGTGAAATCTTTTAGGTGCTTGTGATGGTATTGCGTTAGGCTGGTAACCATGTGGTCTAGTAGGCGAGTTTGACACAATGCTGAATGATTTTCTACTGTTTGGTTGGCCAGTGATTTAAGGCAATCTCTTAGCTTTTTGTGTTTCTTTTGAGATAATGAGATGTCAAGATACCGCTTTTCAGATTGATCAATTTTTTGATATATTAATTGGAGATTCTTATTCATAGCACGTTGAGTTGACCATGGTAAAAATACTAAAATCAAATTTAGAAATGAAAAAATGGTTTTCTTTTGAGTAGGATTATCCGAGTATCTTGTGTAAATTTATTTTCAAAGTGAAATTTTAGCTGCTATGAAGTTTATTATTGTCTTATTGTTGTTTACCGCGAGCATTGCAAAATCTCAAGTTTTTTGGACGGAAGATTTTAATGCTGGACCAGGTACTCAAGGTAGCCCTGCAATTGGTTATACCAGTGCCAATGGTGCATGGACAGGAACTAACACAGGAACGAATGATGCATTTGCGAATGCTTGGTACGTGAGTGATGAAGAATCAGGTGCACCACTTAATTCATGTGGTGCCGCCGGGTTGGGAAATCCAACGCTTCATGTAGGGAATGTCGCAGGCTCTCCAGGTGGTTTATGTCCTACAGGAGATTGTGGAGCAGCATATGATGCCTCTGCGAATACAAGCACCAACAAAAGAATCGAATCTCCTACGATTAATTGTACGGGACAAACTAACATCACCATGACATTCAATCATATTGGATACGGTGAAATAGGAACTGATTTTGCAGATGCAGTTTACAGTACCGACAATGGAACTACCTGGAACATCATTCCAGGAGGAAATGGGCTTACATCAGACTGTTGTTGCCTACTTCCAGGGTTTTGCGGTGCACCCGATCCAATACCTTGTAGTGATCCTCTGTCCGGTCAGGGATATTGGCAGCAGATTTCACTCAATTTACCAGCTGCATGCGACAATAATCCTCAAGTTAAAATCGGATTTGTTTGGCAAAATAATGGTAACAACGCAGGGTCCGATCCTTCTTGTGCCATTGATGATGTAGAGTTGTCAGCAACTTCCACAACCACACCACCCATTGCCTCTTTCATCGATCCGGGACCTTTGTGCGTGAACGATTGTATCAATTTAGATGCCTCAGCGTCTACTGCAGGAACCAACCCAATAACATCTTATGTTTGGTCAGTTTCGCCAGGTGCAGGCGCGCCAGCCATTCCAAATGGGGTGAACCCAATGAACATTTGCTGGAATACGGCTGG
>JAUILH010000070.1 GCA_030433115.1 Bacteroidia bacterium
AAAAGCTCTGATGAATGTGACCTCATCATTTTCTACAACAAAAATCATGGTCTGGAAATTCATTCGGAAGATGGAAATAATATCAACTGTTCGGCTGTGAAAGGCAACATCTTTTTTGAAGCGGATATTGAATAATTTTTTAGAGAAGACATGAAAAAATTGGTAACATTTATATGCATGATTCTGGTCCAACTGTGTCCACTCAATCTGCATGCGCAGGATTATTTAAAAGAAAATCAATTTGACATTTTAGACCGCATTGAGGGTAAGACGTATCAACTTTATAACTGGAACGACAAAAAGAAAAAATGGGAGTTGAAGAAAGGTTTTGGGCGTAAGTATGAAAAAGTTAAAAACAAGGATGGCACTTACGACATTGTTCAAATAAGGGACGGCGGAAAGAAGATGCAGTATAAAGCTTCTAGTAAAACCAACCCCTATGGTTGGCAGTACGAGTCAAAATCTTATTTGCCCGGCGCTCAATCTACTTTCTTCTACATGGTTCTGTACAAGGATTTCCGATTCAGCACTACAGCAACCTATCAAGGTGGCAAAGGAGATAGATTTAGTTATAATGAATTGTATTGTTCTAATCCCAAAGATCTCAAAGGAAAAACCAAACAGGATATTATTGATGCGGTGAAAACTTACCATGCCAGCTTGTATAAGATTGATCATCCCACCACAGAAGCTGATATTGCAGCTGCAGAAAGAGCCGACAAACTCAATAAAGAAAGAAGGGGTGCAGTTATGCCCAAAAATGCCAGTCTTGGAAAAAACCAGTTAGAAATTGCAAAAAACTACATAGGCAAGCCCTATACAAAGGTTTATTACAACCAATATGATGATAAATGGCAGTTTTCCTACGACCTCACCTATGAAATTCAATCAATTATAACGGACAAATGGGGTGTCAAACACCTCCATATCACTGGAACAAAAAACAAGTACAACAAAGTGGTGCATCCGGTGAAAAATTCGTTTCCGATCCATTACAAAGACGTAGATACCTTGAATTATAAGCCGAAACACGGGAATACGTTTATCTTCTACCGCAGCTTTTGTATAGTGTCTTATGGCAATTTCACTAAAAAGCTTCCGGAAAAAATTAGGACAGAAGAAATCTACTGCGCCAATTTGGATGAGGCAGAGGCTTACGAAAATACCAGAGAGTTGCTAGATGAAGTACTGATATACCTTAAGTCTGTTAAGGAGGCGTCTGATCAGGCTGAAGAGATTGACACAGAAGAACCTAAATTCACTATCGAGGATAAAGACATTGTTAAGATAGAATTGAAGTGTCGATCATCATTCAAAAACAATTACACGCCAAGTGGTGATCAACTTGATTTTGAAATCATTGCAAGCGATAAAAATGGCACAACTTATTCCACGAAAGAGTATCATAATTTTGACGATTATTCTTTCGATCTTAAAGGAGCCTCATTAGTGCATTCAGGCAATAAATTAAGTCCTGACAAAGACTTTAAAATTTATGATGAGCCTAACGTAAATACCTGTCAAACTTCTTATACAGTAAGTTCAAAATATCATGCACTGACCTCAAATACTGTCAAACATTGGATTTATATGGGGCACCACGATCAAGTGAAGAGATATAAAAGAGCGTTCGATGGCATTACTGATTATTCAGTTAAAGATCGAGACAGAGGACACGGTTTGAGAGGAAGCATTGCTCTGTTATATATTCAAAAAACAGGGCATATTCACCCCGAGAATGGTCAGCCAATCTACGTGCTCTACGTCACTGAGAATTATGATAACAGCATCACAAAATGTAGGGACAAAATTTACTTTCAAAGCGAATTAATTCTGGATATTAATTGTGATGGTAAGGATGGACAAACCTACTATGGAGGGGGCAGTGGTGGTAAAGGTGGAGATATCAAGGTTTACTATGATCCTGAAGTACCCTGGAACCCAAAGAATGAAAAGAATAAATTAAGCGTGATCGGAGGACAAACAATCATTTTAGATAAATATGGTAATGAAGAAACTCTCGATGATAACAATGGCCTTGGCACCATTAAAATTATTGAGCAAGTAAGTACAAAACCCCCATATTCATGCAAGTGATGAAAAGCTAGTACCTGACACTAGAAAAGGAGCATTAGTAAATGCGGAGTGCCTTCGCTGGAGTTACTGCGACATGCGAACGCCTATAACACACACATCATCCACTTGCTCAAAACTGCCCTTCCAATTGTCGAAAGTAGACTCTAACGAGTCACGCTGGTCTGCCATACTTTGATCAGAAGCATCAATTAAGATCTTTTTAAAAGGTTTGTATTTCAGTTTCTTACCCTTAATTCCTCCAAACTGATCTGCATAACCATCTGTGAATAGATACAATACATCATTTTCATGAAGTTTCACTTCTCCTTCATCAAATTCAGACATGTTTTCGTACAAACCAACTGGTTGCTTGCTGGCCTTGAATTCAATCAAAGATCTGCTTTCATCTTGATAGGTCGATCTGTGCACCCTCTGCTCTTCCGTGATATGTGCATTATCACGAACAATCCAAAGTGGGTTGTTGGCCCCGGCATACCGGACCTTTTTTTGGTTAAAGTCAATCACGCAAAGCGCTATATCCATTCCATCCTTGACATTTTCTCCGCTTTTGGCGAAAGTCTTTATAACCAGTTCTCGGGTTTTATCAAGAATGGCTGATGGATGTCTCAAACCGAACTCATTCACTGCCTGATGAAGTGCATTTGAACACACCACACTTACCATGGCGCCCGGGACACCATGCCCAGTGCAATCGGCAGCAGCAATAAATGACAAACCATCCACTTGCTCAAACCAATAGAAATCACCGCTTACCACATCCTTTGGCTTAAAGAAGATAAAAAAATCGTCCAGATGCGTTTCCAAATCAGCCAAAGAAGGCAAGATGGCTTGCTGCAATCGCTTGGCATACTTGATGGAATCCTGTATTTCATGATACACTTCCTCAATGATCTCTTTTTGTTCAACCACCTCCTTAGTGCGGTCTGCAATTTTTTGCTCAAGATCACGATACGATTCCTGCAATTCTTTAACCATGCTGTTGAAGTGAATGCCCAGCTCTGTTACCTCATTGTTTCCCCTGATAGGAACCCGTTCTTCCAGGGCTCGTTTGCTCTGAATACGGTCTATTTTCTCAACCAGCTCGCTAATAGGTTTGGCAAGACTGCGTGCACGCCAGATGATGAGCAGGAATATGGGCAGAACAAAAATGACTATGTTCAACAAGAATTGCTTTAGTTGAGATAATAGCAGCGCTTGTAGTTTAGAATCATTGTGAATTACCCGGAGTAAATAGCCTTCATGCAATTTAGACTTTTCCATTGTCAGGAAATGGAATTCAGTAGTGTAAGTTCGGTCACCCGATTCTTCTTTAATACTTTGAGATTTTCCCGTTTCTAAGGTACTAGTGGCAATTGACATATGGGATTCCCTCATATCGTGTTTCTGATAATTCATGAAGTAGGTTGTCCCAAAATAGAGGGTAACCGTATCAATCTCTTCATATTTATCCGACATCTTATTGAGTTTATCAACCAAATGCGTCACCAATTTTATGGCCGTTTGATTGTATATACCAAGTTCCACAATGTAGTTGGTATCAAGTGTCGACTGATACGTGTACTTTTTGGGTAAACGGGTATTCCCTTCAACACTAATTCGGTCTTCCATAAACACCTGCCTTTCCCAGACCTCCTTAAAATGATTCACAAAATATTCTCCACGCGCATAAAAATTTAAACCTAAATCAGGATCATAGCTTGTATTTACAACAACGCCGTTCGTGTCAATGATATAGATATCCACAAGGTCCGGCATTCCCAGAGCCAGTTTTAAGCTATCCATGTCTAGAATTTCAATTTTATCCGTTTTCCGAAAAACATCATAAACAAGTTGGTGGCTGTAGTCTTCAGCCTCTGCACTCATGGCTTTTTCGAGTTCGAGTATTGTGATGTCGTAAAACGTCAGGAATTCTGAGGTCTCCAATTGAAGTTGATCAATGATTTCTTCACGGGTGTGGATGATTTGATTTTTTTGATCGTAGAAATTATAGATGCTCATAACCGTAATCAAAACCACCACAGGCAGTAATACTGACAGAATAAGTTGTCTGAGTATGGTGGTTCTTTTGCGCGATCTGTTCACATGAGCAAGTTACTGATTTCCTCAACCTGACAAAAATCATGGTTTGTCTCAATCACTTCCGCTAAATTGGCTCATGCCTTTTAATAGACTGAACCACAACATTCTCGGAGAAATTCGCCCCAGATTTAAATTATTGACCACCGTTGAACGTGAAGATGTCTTTGAACACTTGAAAAAAAGACTGGATGTCGACTCGGAAGTAACCGGACGTGTCAGGAGCAATTATGCCGTACTCGCCATTCCTGCTAAAGACATTCATTATTGGTCGCCTGAGCTGCAAGTGCGTATTCATGAAGATGAAGATGACAATGCCCAAACCATTGTAAGGTGTTTAGTGGGTCCACGACAGTCTGTTTGGGGTATGTTCGCATTTTTCTATGCCGTTGTGGGCTTCATCACATTTTTTGGTGGACTTTATGGCCTGTCTCAAATTACCCTGGGAGAATCATCAGCCTTCATATGGATTTTGCCTGTCGGACTCATTTTGATCCCTGGGATTTGGATTGCCGCTAAAATCGGGCAGACAAAAGGCAGAGACCAAATGCTTCATCTGATAAGTGTTCTTTACCATACATTAGATGAACATGGTGAAGTCGAACGGGTCGAATAATGTAGTTTTTAGGCTGTTCGTAAACTCATATCCACTATTCATAAGTCAACCTCTTATATTTAGGATGTAAACAGTAATTTCGAGACATGAGAAAAATGACTATGTATTTGACAATGCTGCTAGGTTTGGCGGCTTGTGGAGAAGAGGTGAAAGAAGAAGGAACGTCTTCAGAGAATGAAAAGAAAGACACTAAAACTTCTGTACCTGCTGATGAAGAGAAGGAGTCGGTGAGTGCACAATGGCTTTACGACATATCACCAAGCGGATTAATTACAGTCAGTAACAAAGAAGCAGATCTAAATTTTCACGCAAAGATTGAGATTGAAGGCGCAGGGTTGACCTTTTCAAAAGAGTTTGAGCAAAATGAAGACGGCGTGATTGAAGCCAGATTTCCTCAGGACTTTGGAATAGATGAATTCGATAACCCTCTTTGGAATGTCGTTGATGGAAATATTTTTGATTGTGAGGTAAGGCTGTCTGCCAATGATGAAGAGATTGTGAAAGAGAAAGCCAAATTACCGGTTGATAAAAGTGGTACCCTGAAACCTTTGTACAGCGATCAGGTTGAATTTGAACAAAATCCGCACTTACCCAATGAAGTGGGCGGAACCGACAATAAAGCATGGATCAAATTTTATGCTGACAAGGTCGGATTTCATTACTTGAGCGCAAGTCATGACGGTCACTACAAGCACTTTACACAAACAACAGATGGTGCTATTGAATTAGTGCATGAAAAAACATTGGCTGAAATAGACTGTGAATCGGGCTCCATAAGAATGGGTTACACAGATCCTGAAATTGCTGATGCCAATGGAGACCATGAAATGGAGGTTTACGTGGCATCTGTTAATTCGTGCATAGACGATGAAAGATACATTGCCTGGGCAGAGCAGAGAGGAGAAGTGCTCGGCGAAAGAGCGTCCAAATCTAAAGATGCCCCGGAGGATTTTTCAAAAACACCTTCAAATAACCAGGTAGGAGAGATGTTGACTGACTATCTGAGATTAATTTTCGAATATTAAGCGCCTCATGAAGCAAATAACCATTATTGTTTTTGGACTGTTTTTGATCATGTCTTGCAGTTCAACGGAACCTGAAGATCAGGAAACAAAGGAAACTACTCAGTCAAAAACTGCAGATACGCCTCTCGATTCCTCTAAAACAGAAAGCGAAGAGCAGGCAACAGATTTGGGTAGTGAACAGCATGTTTTGCCCACCGGTCAGTTACAAAAGTTGGAAGACATGGATTTCGAAATTCAGGATACCATTGTTGTTCAGGAATTTGAAGCTGGTAATCTGGCAGGCTTGGCAACAGTTGAAATATTTATGACTGAAGAGCTCGACATTGTAATGGGGGTGAGTAACGAAGACGGCTTGTTTATCGATTGGTTCTTAATAGAAATTGGAGATGTGGGACCGTGGACCTCAGATATCAAGGTAAGTCTGGAGGACATCTGTGGAGATGATGAAGAGGAGCTTGTTCTATGGTGGGAGACGCTTGATGGTCACAGTGGGTTTTATGAAGGATATGAAATGGACAGGAGTGGTGTAATGGTACTCAATGCTTATTCTATGAAAGCATACCTGGATTTTGCCTACAACGACCATTACATGTCTTATCAGGCACCGTATGAAGATGAGACCAATGAGGAAGAAGCTGTGCACGGTAAAATGAACGAAAACTCTCAGGTAGATGTGTGCAGCTATTTTATGGATGTGGCAGTATCAAAGGGGCAGGTGTCCATTTCAAATTATGAGAAAACCGTGGAGACTTCTGAAGATTGTGTCATTGAAGAAGTTGAAGAAGGGATATATAAATTTGATCAGTCCAAAGAAGCATTTTTTGGTCCGGTAAAGCAATAGTTATTGATTGGTTGTAATAGGGTACAAGTTCTTATTTATGAAAAAAGCGGATTTATGAAAAAAGCGGAACCATTGGTTCCGCTTGTCAGTTTCTAAGTCTTATTTTCTTTATTCCTTGTTGTGTACAACCAAACTTGGTGCTTCCGTTGTGTAATTCACTTCATGCGCTAATTCTCCGTTGTCATCCCAGAACATCCAAACCCCAGCTTTAGAGCCATTGTCGAAATGGACTTTAGCACTCATGATGCCTTTCTCAGAATAGCTCACCCATTCACCATGACGTTTGCCATTCAAAAATTGACCACTTTCTTTCAATGTCCCATCTGTATAGTAGTAATTAACAGCCACAAGATCACCATCCTGAACATACTCAGTTTTCAACGTCCCGTCAGCATAATACTCATTATTTGATTGTTGAGCCATAGCTGGAACAATCAACATCATACCTAGTGCAACCATTAAATTTTTCATAATCTTCATATTTAATCTGCCTAATTATACGCTTAGACAAGGATAAAGATACATAAAATTAACATTGAGTTAACAATGGAAACAACAAAAATTCAGCATTTTGAGTGTAAATAACTGATTTACAGTAAAAAACTACTTAACATTAAGTTAACATTGAGCTAACGTAGCGGGATTTTCGGCGCATATTCTATTGAATTTTAATGGTCTCTCCCCCAAATTCCACCACGTCTCCGGCATATAGTTTTTTGCGCTTTCTCGTTTCTACCTCTCCGTTATAAAGTGCCTCACCATCATTGATCCGAATTTTAGCCTCTCCGCCTGAGCCTACCAAATTCATCAATTTTAGGAGCTTCACCAGTTCAATGTAGTCGCTGCCTTTTAGTTCGAATGTTGTCATATTTCAAAAGTATTGAAAGCTGGTCTAATAGTTGTAAATTGCTGCTCAAATAATACAATTATGAAATTTTTATCTACTCTCTTATTCTCTCTGAGCCTATTGTCAGTTCACGTAAACGCCCAAAAATGTGGTGAAGAAGTGGCCAGCAGGGATGGTGCCATAACAGTTAAAATTAGTGGAGAGGAAGTCGGTGAATGTTTCAACTTCTTCATTAAAGGCGATCAAATTACTTCAGATTTGAGAAGTACACTTGTGTTTAAGACCAACGCAGATGCCATTTTGAAGATTAAGGTTGTTATGGAAAACGGAACAGAATTCACGAAGAACATGCCATTTTCTCCCGACCAGAAGTCGGTTTTATACAATATCAAAAAGAACAAGAAGGGTAAGTACTCATTAAAATTGAAGTTGGGTGCAACGGAATTGACTGATGAAGCCATTGCACAAAATCAGGCTGAGCATCAAGCAAGGGAAGATGAAAGAAAGCGTAAACAAGCGGAGAGTGATGCTGAATGGGATGCCAAGCGTGAAGCCCAAAGAAAAAAAATGAAGGAGAGCATGGCCAATCATGAAGGTGCTAAGCTGAGTGAGTACGAGGATACCAGACAAGGTCGTGCGGGCCTCCTTCCGACCCACCGCCTGGCCAGCGACAGAAGTAGGAAGGGCCAACAGGGCAAAAAAGGACAGGAAATTCCTGCTGCTCCAAGTAATCCCTACAGCACAGATAAGCCTGCCAATCCATATAGCACGGACAAGCCAGGTAATCCAAATGCCGGAACTCCGGCTAATCCTTACAGCACGGATAAACCAGATGCCCCAGCTAACCCATATGGAAACGATAGCTTTGGATCAGCAGGTTCCGCTTTCGACGATAAGGACGATGATCAGGATGGTGAGTTTGAAAGCCCGAAGAATATCATAAATCCCAAAGGAGAAACGGTGAAGATTCCACTAAGATTGTTGTATGAGCAGAAGCCGGTCGCAGGCATGCATCTTACGCTTGAGATCAATAAAATTAAATTGGGAAGTGGTACCACAGATGAAGATGGCTACCTGACCATTACTACTAATAAGCCAGTGGATACTGAAACAGCCTATAAACTTTACGGTAAAAAAGGCAATGCCAGTTGGAGTTTTGGGGGGCTTTTCCTAATTCATATTCCGCCTAAACTGACCAATATATACATGTCGTTGGCAATAAAGGAAATTTCTTCTCAAATGGATATTTCAGAATCTACGTTGAGCAGAAGCTGGGGATTTGTAATGGGGCAGTAGGTCGATTATAAAGGAGATTACTCCGTGTCTTCCTCTTCACTTTTCCAGCTCGACTTCATTTTATCCCAACCTTCACAGCATTGAGCCTTCTCCTCCTCTGTCATGTTGTCAAACTTGGCTTTCATTTTTGATTTCCAACTGTGAGATTTGTAATGGCATTTGTGCTTTTTTCTGCCCATACCTCCGCCAAATCCGAAGAGAAGTTTAGATAAGGCAATTAAACCCATGGCCTGCCAAAAGCTGATTTCCGTGGCGCCCAATATATCCGGAAGCAACCAGTTCCATAAATATTGAACTGCAAGAGCATAAAGTGCTATAAAAAGAGGTGCCAGAATAATGAACATAAAGAACATTTTAGCAGGACTTTTAGATCTTTTATCAAACATGCTTATTCGGATTTAATTTCGTTAAATAACTCTTCTAGTTTTCCCCTAAGATGTAGTACGGCATAGCGTTTTCTGGTAATCAGTGTATTCACTTTCACCCCAAGATTTTCACTGATCTCGTTGAAGGATTGTCCCTCCAATTCGTGAAGCACGAATACCTCTTTTTGGACATCAGGAAGCTCGTCCAGACCTTCATTAATGGCTTCCATAACCAATTCTCGGGTAAAAGCATCTTCCGGTGTATCCGTGTTAATCAATGGAATCAACTCTTCTAAATACAAGCCCTCATCATTCCTGCCACCAAACTGATCCTGTACAGAGGTTTCTTTTTTCTTCCTGTACCTGTCAATGATCTTGTTTCGAGCTACCCTGTATAACCATGAAGATGTCCGTTCAATGGTTTCTAAACCACGATATACTTCAATAAATTGATAGAAGACGTCTTGCAGAATGTCCTGTGCATCTTCATCAGACTTCACACGTTTTCTAATGAAACCAAACAAGCGCTTCTGTTCCTTCTCAACCGCCTTGCTTATTTCATTGTTGCGTTCCGTCATCGGATATGTTAATTCTAAGTCCATTTGTAATTGAGGACGTTGCAAGTTCAGAAATATTTTAAATGATCTTAAATTTATTTCAAAACAAGGTTCCTGGTTTGTATCAAAGAAGAGCTGTGCATGACGCTAGAACGAAAAATCTTAGTTTCTTTGTAAGTCATTAAATTCTAAAAAATGAAAAGGACGAAAATTATTGATTTAACTGGTGAAAAAATTGGCCAGGAAGTGGTGGTTAAAGGATGGGTGAAACAATTCAGACAGAATCGATTTCTCATTATAAATGATGGCTCCACAATCAATAATATTCAAGCAGTCGTTGACCATGAAACGATGGATGCCAGCCTTCTGGAGACGATTACAACAGCTGCGGCGGTCTCCGTGAGTGGTCAGTTGGTCGAAAGTCAGGGAAGAGGTCAGTCAGTTGAGGTTTTGGTAAATAGCATTGAGGTGCTTGGAACTGCTGATCCTGAAGCGCTTCAGGAAACCATTCTCCAACCGAAAAGGCACACACTTGAGCGTTTGAGAGAACAGGCTCATTTAAGATTTAGAACCAACACCTTTGGTGCTGTGTTCAGAGTGCGTCATGCACTGGCATTTGCCGTTCACAAATACTTTAACGACAGAGGATATTTTTATCTCCACACACCAATTGTAACAGGTTCTGATGCCGAAGGCGCAGGAGAAATGTTCAGGGTAACCACATTGCCGTTCAATGATACGCCTAGAGACGAAGATGGGAAAGTTGATTTTTCTGAAGACTTTTTCGGAAAAGAAACGAACTTAACCGTATCGGGTCAATTAGAGGCAGAATTGGGCGCCATGGCGCTTGGACAGGTATACACTTTCGGTCCCACATTCAGAGCAGAAAACTCCAATACCTCTCGTCACCTTGCCGAGTTTTGGATGATAGAACCTGAGGTAGCGTTCAACGACCTCAATGATAACATGGATCTCGGAGAAGACTTCCTGCAATATTGTGTCAATTATGCTTTGGAGCAATGCAAAGATGATCTGGCGTTCTTGCACGATAGAGAAGTGCAGGCTGAGAAACAAAAGCCACAAAACGAACGCAATGAGTTGAATTTAATGGATCGTCTCAAGTTTGTTGTTGACAATGATTTTGAACGTCTCACTTACACTCAGGCAATTGACGTATTGCTCAATTCAAAACCTCATAAAAAGAAAAAATTCAAGTATCCAATTGAGTGGGGCGTGGACCTTCAAAGCGAGCATGAGCGATTTTTGGTGGAAAAACATTTCAAAAAACCTGTCATTCTAACTGATTATCCTGCAAAAATCAAGGCGTTTTATATGAGATTGAATGATGCAGATGAGCAAGGTCGGGAAACTGTGGCTGCAATGGATATTTTGTTTCCAGGTGTTGGAGAAATCATGGGCGGTTCCCAGAGAGAAGAACGCTATGATGTGCTAAAAGCAAAATGTGCGGAGGCTGGGATTCCGGAAGAAGAAGTGTGGTGGTATCTGGATACCAGAAAGTTCGGTACTGCCATCCATGCAGGTTTTGGCTTAGGTTTCGAAAGATTGGTGATGTTTGTTACGGGTATGACCAATATCAGGGACGTAATACCCTTCCCGAGAACGCCCAAAAATGCAGAATTCTAAAATTAAAGTCTTACATTTAAAGAGAAATCGCGCGCAAGGATGTTAAAACAAAGGCTAGATCAGAAGTTGCTCCAAAAGCTGTCGCCACAGCAAATTCAGTTAATGAAGTTGTTGCAGGTGCCTACTATGGAGTTGGAGATGAGGATTAAGGAGGAAATTGAAGCCAATCCTGCCCTTGAAGAAGGCAAGGAAAAGGAAGAGGACGAATATGGGAATAACGATTCTGACGACAATGCCGAAAGTCGGGATGAATTTGATATCAGCGATTACCTGAGTGATGATGAACCAGCTTATAAAACAAGTGTCCGAAACAAAGGCGCAGATGATGATGAAAAGGCGATTCCACTCTCTGGTGGACGAACTTTTCAGGAGCTATTGATTGAGCAATTAGGTTTGCAAGGCTTTGATGAGAAGGAATTTAAAATTGGTTTAACGCTCATTGGAAACCTGGATGATGCGGGTTATTTGAGACGTGATTTGGAAAACATCATCGACGACCTGGCTTTTTCCCAGAACGTAATGACCACTATCGAAGAATTAGAATCCATTCTTCAAGTGATTCAGGAATTTGACCCGCCAGGAACAGCTGCAAGAGACCTTCAGGAATGCTTATTGATTCAGTTGAGAAGAAAAGAAAAGACCATTCCGGTGAAAACTGCTGAAGCCATTTTGGAAGATTATTTTGAGTCGTTTACTAAGAAGCACTACGAGAAAATTATCAAACGGCTCGAGATCAACAATGATGATTTGAAAGAAGCTGTTGAGGAAATTTTGAAGCTCAATCCAAAGCCCGGAAACTCCATGAAGGAGACCAGCAAGAGCATCCATCATGTGATTCCTGACTTTATCATTAAGGAGGAAGATGATGAGTTGCACTTGAGTCTGAATTCAAGAAATGCCCCTGAATTGAAAGTATCAAGGCAATATGTTGACATGATGAAGGCATATAACGAGTCGAAAAGCAAGGACAAACAACAAAAAGAAGCACTTTTGTTTGTGAAGCAAAAAATTGATTCTGCCAAGTGGTTTATTGAAGCCATCAAACAAAGACAAAATACTTTGTTGGTGACCATGGACGCCATCATGAATTACCAACGAGAGTATTTCCTAACGGGCGACGAAACCAAACTGAAACCAATGATTTTGAAGGACATTGCGGAGATTGTCGGCCTGGATATTTCTACCATTTCCAGGGTAGCCAACAGTAAGCACGTTCAGACTTCCTATGGTACTTTCCTGCTAAAAACTTTCTTCTCAGAATCTTTAACCAATGATGACGGTGAAGAAGTGTCTACCCGAGAGGTCAAAAAAATCCTTCAGGATGCCGTGGATGGAGAAAACAAAAAGAAACCTTTGACGGATGAGAAGCTGGCCAATCTCCTTAAAGAAAAAGGTTATAACATTGCCAGAAGAACGGTGGCCAAATACAGAGAGCAATTGAATATTCCGGTTGCAAGACTTAGAAAAGAATTGTAATGAAACTGGCAGCCACGGCCATATCTTATATATTTCACCCCATTTTTATGCCAGTGGCAGGGCTCTATCTGTTGGTGAATTACAATGCAGAAGTAGCATTTAATTATACCGATAACGTGCCGAGTTTGTTGAAATCAATTGCCATTATTTCGGGCTTGGTCGTTATGTTGGCGTTAATGATGAAGAATTTGGGCTTTATTCAATCTCTGGATACACAAGATAAAATGGAGCGTGTTTACCTCACTTCAGCAGCCTTTATGTGTTTCGGATTGATCTATTATTGGTTGGGCACATCCGATAAAATTGAATTATTCCACCCGATGGTGTTTTCTTCCTATCTGGGCGCGTTAATTGCTATGGGACTCAGTTTGATCATTTCATTTTTTTATAAAATCAGCCTCCATATGATTGGAATTTCTGGTGTCTTTGGTATGCTCTATGCTTCTGAGAATATGGCTCTTTATCCTAATACAAAAATTGTGATCCTGGTCTTACTATTATGCGGCATAGTTGGAACAGCCAGAATGTATAAAGAAGCACATAAACTGAATGAAGTGGTTACCGGTTTTCTATTGGGTGCAGGATGCACTTACCTCTCAGTTACAAACGCCTGGGCGCTCTATTAAAAGGTCAAGAAGCTAATGCCCACACTAAAAGGCTGAAGCACTGTGCTCTCCTTGTTTTTGAATAGATTGTTGAGACTGTAAAAGCCATACAGAGCAAACTTTCCGTAACCTATCCTTATTGTAGCGCCATATCTGAATCTATCCAGCACATTAAAGTTGTATTCTTTGAATTTCCCCTGATCATTCTTTCTGGAAGTGTGAATATTGGCCAGGTAGCCCACTTTGAAACCAGGATAGAACCTGAAAGGACCACGCACAATCCCATTTTTGTTGGGCTTCTTTTTACTTCTGAACCGCAACTCGAAAGGAATTTCAAAGTAATTGATAGACAGCTTGTTCTTCCTGTAAGAATAGCCGCTTGGGTAGGGCTCTAAACGGGTGAATTCGTTCCCCGAAACGGAATCCACACCCATAATAAACTGACCGTTGTGATGTACATTATGTGAACTCAACGCATAGCCAATTCCAATCCCAATAGGACTGTGCCCAAAAGGAATGTCGTAGATTCTGAAAACATTCACTCCAATAGAACGTGGACTAATCTTAATGCCTTGAGGAGTCTCCATCCATGAATTGTAATAAAGGTCGACCCCTAATCTGTCCGTTCTCATGGGAGCATCTTTATCAGGCAAAATAAGACCAGTATAATAGTGGAAAATGCCCTGTGCTTGTAAGGCGGGAACAGAAATACAAACAAAAAATGCTATTATGAGCAGGCGTTTCACCCTACAAACTTACCAATTATTCTTAAGGTAGGTCTGCCAGGTCCAGGCATCTTTAAGCGCATCAGCCATAGATAATTCTGCTTGCCAGTTCAGAATTTGCTCTGCTTTTTCGCTGTCTGCATAGATGGCTGACACATCTCCGGGACGTTTTTCACCAATCGTTCGATTTAAGGAAATGTCATTCACTTTCTCAAATGAATTCACCAGTTCTAATACAGAATGTCCATTTCCGGTTCCAATATTGAAGGTATCACAAGCTCCGGGATTTTTCTCTAACCACTGAAGGGCGTTAACATGGGCCTTTGCCAGGTCTACTACGTGAATATAATCTCTGATACATGTACCATCTGGTGTGTCATAATCGTCTCCAAAAATGGTCAAGCACTCTCTTTGTCCCGCCGCAACTTGTGTTAAGTATGGTACCAGATTATTTGGAACTCCCAGAGGCAATTCACCTATCAATCCTGATGGGTGCGCACCAATGGGGTTAAAATACCGAAGAACTGCGGCAGAGAGATCACCTGCTATTGATGAATCTATGATGATGTCTTCACTGATTCGTTTGGTATTCCCATAAGGAGAAGCGGCTTCTTTTCTTGGAGATTTTTCTGTAACAACTGTCGTGTCGGGTTCTCCATAGACCGTGCATGACGAAGAAAACACCAGGTTTTTCACCTCACTTTCCTTCATCAATTTTATGAGATTCATCAGTGAGATTAGGTTGTTGCGATAATACTTCAATGGATCCTTAACAGATTCACCAACTGCTTTATGAGCCGCAAAGTGGATGATGCCGTGAATATTTCCTTCAAGCAGAAAAAATCTGGCTAACTGCTGTTCCTTAGTGCAATCAATGTTGTGAACCTCAATTTCCTGATCCAGTAATTGTTCCAATTGTTTAATAATTCTTTCGTCCGAATTGGAAAAATTATCCAAAATGATTGGTTCATACCCCGCATTGACCAATTCCACGACCGTATGAGAGCCGATGAATCCTGCACCACCTGTAACAATTACTTTTTTCATGAGATAAGTTCTGTCCAAAAGTCCTAAAAAAGCTTTAATTGACCATGAGAAAGTGGACGAAAGTCATCGAAATTTAGGTCGGAATAGTGATGTTCGGGGATAAACCGCTTCTTTGCTTGAGTAAACAGTGTTTTGATATGCTCAGCCCAGCGACCTTCTCCGCGCATTCTATGTCCAAATCTAGAATCGTTCAAATTGCCTTCGCGCATGGATCTTAAAATGTTCAATACTTTATTCTTTCTGTTAGGAAAATGACGCTCCAGCCAGTCCTCAAACAATTGCCCTAGATGTCCGGATAGCCTCACTAAAATGTAAATAACAGATTTCGCACCCAGCGCACCTACGGTTTTTATTAACTCAAAAATTTCATCATCGTTAATGGCCGGAATAATGGGTGCCATATTCACGTTTACCTCAATCCCCTGCTTGCTGAGTGTTTCCAATGCTTTCAGTTTGTTTTTAACAGAACTCGTTCTAGGTTCCAGTGCGCGTCTTGTGGAGTCTCGTAAACTAGTAATCGACAAGGTAACTCGCAACAAGTTCAGTTGATTGAGTTCTTGAAGAAGGTCAAGGTCCCTCAGAATAAGAGAGTTTTTAGTGATTATGCCAACCGGATTTTTGTGGACTAGGCAAATGGTCAAAAGTTCCCTTGTGATCTTCAATCGCCGCTCTATGGGTTGATAGCAATCAGTGTTACCTGACAACATGATCAATTTTGGGGTATAATTTCTGGCGGAAAGTGCTTTTTTCAGCAATTGAGGGGCATTTTTCTTTACCAAAATCTTTCGCTCAAAATCAAGTCCGGCATTGTACCCCCAGTATTCATGCGAATTTCTGGCGTAACAATATATACAGCCGTGTTCGCAACCTTGATAAGGATTCATGGAGTAGTCCATTCCAACATCCGGACTCGTTACTTTGTTGATGATCGTTTTGGGGAATACTTCCAGGATTTCGGTCCGGTTGTGGTCGGGTGATTCCCCTTCATGATGGCAGTAGTTGAGAAACTCATTCTCAATAAAATGTTTGTGCCTAGCGAAACGATTCTGTGGACGGGAGGTACTGCCCCTTCCTTTGGTGTTTTGTACATGATGATCCATGCTCGAACTTAGGATCGAAGGACGTAAGGTATTGGAGGTTTGTTAGTTTTTCAAACTAAATGCCAAAGCATAATGCTTCATTTGTTTCACCATGCTCACTAAACCATTAGATCTGGTAGGACTTAGGTGTTCATGTAAACCAATGTCATCAATAAATTTCAGTTCAGCGTCAATGATGTCCTGCGGACTGGAATTAGATAAAACGCGAACGAGCAGGGCAATAATCCCTTTTGTAATGATGGCGTCACTATCAGCTTCAAATTGGATCAAGCCATCTTTTGATGAGGCGTGCAACCAAACTTGTGACTGACACCCTTTAATGATGTTGTCTTCAGTTTTGTGTGTGTCATCGAGAGGAGCCAATTCTTTGCCCAACTCAATCAGATATTCATACTTCTCCATCCAGTCGCTAAACATGGAGAATTCTTCGATTAATTCTTGTTCTCTATCCTGAATCTCAGTTGCCATTATAAACAAGCAGTTCTACCACCGTCAACCGGCACATTAATTCCATTGATATAACTTGCAGCAGGTGATGCCAAAAACGCCACTGCATTGGCCACTTCATTGGCTTCTGCTATTCTCTTCATGGGCACAGCATTCGCAAAATTTTCGAAAATAGATTCAACTGTTGCGCCTGTCTTTTGGGCCTTGTTTTCTGCAATGGATTGCAGCCTCACAGTGTTGGTTGCACCGGGCAGTACATTGTTAACTGTAATGTTAAACTGTCCCAATTCGTTTGCCAATGTTTTGGACCAGTTCGCCACCGCACCCCTCACAGTATTGGAAACTCCCAAGCCATTCAGAGGTTGCTTAACAGAAGTCGAAATGATATTGATTATTCTGCCGTAGCCTTCGCGTTTCATGCCAGGTGTAACAGCCTGCGCCAGATGATGATTACAGATCAGATGATTGTTGAAAGCGGTCAAAAATTCGTCTGTATCTGCATTTATGGCTAGACCGCCAGGAGGGCCTCCCGTGTTATTGATGAGGATATGAATGGGGTTTTTGTCGACATAGTTGTTGACCACCTGCTTCAGTTGATCAGGATTTGAAAAGTCAGCTACCAGATAGTTGTGAGATTGTCCCTCGTGTAACTTTAACCCTTCCATACAGGATTTAAGTCGTCCTTCGTTTCTAGCCAATAACGTGACATTCGTACCAAGTTCTGCCAGTTCTTCTGCACAAGCTTTTCCAATGCCTTGCGTGCTTCCGCAAACTAAGGCTGTCTTTCCTGATAAATCTAAGTTCATATGTGCTAAATTAATTATATTAAACTTACGAGATGAACTATCCGCTTAAATTAGAATCAAAAAGACTCTTTACCAGAGCACTTGAATTATCTGACATTCCAATCTGGAACACTTTCATTCAGGATAAAAGAGCCACAGAGTTGTTTCCTGAGAGCATGCGTCAGCCTGATACGGCGAAAATCTGGATTGAGAAACAAATTCAAAGGTATGCTTGCGATGAGTATGGTTTGTTGGCTCTGATTCATAAGGACAGCCATGAATTTATCGGACAATGTGGTTTATTGCTGCAGAAGTTGGCTCATGCTGATGAGATTGAAATCGGTTATCATATTCTTCCAAAATACTGGGGACAAGGTTATGCCTCTGAAGCGTCTCAATTGCTCAAATCGTACGCCAATAAGGATCTGCGCATAAAGAGAATAGTCTCCGTGATCAATCCCAAAAATGCTGGCTCGCAAAAAGTGGCCGAGCGCAATGCAATGACCATTGAACAAAGAATTACATATAGGGACATGCCAGCCGATTTGTGGGTGTGGGAGGAGTAAGCGTTTAAGCCCAGTAGTTTTAATCAATACCACACATTTCTTATCTTCACCAAAAAAAGACTATGAGCGAAAAAATCAGTTCATCAAAAGCCCCTAAACCGGTTGGATTATACCCTCATGCAAGAAAAGTGGGCAATTTATTGTTTTTGAGTGGTGTTGGTCCGAGAACAGCGGGATCGGATGCAACGGATAGTCATGTACCCGGATTGACTCTGGACAAAAATGGCAATTTTGAAACATTTGATTTTGGTGCTCAGTGCAGAGCTGTTTTTGATAACGTGAAGCAAATTCTGGAAGATTCAGGATCATCGTGGGACAATCTGGTAGATGTAACCGTATTCTTAGTCAATATGAAACGTGATTTTAAAGAATACAATGGGATTTATGCAGAGTACTTTAAAGACAATCAACCATGCAGAACCACGGTTGAGATCAACTCTCTGCCCACGCCCATCGCCATCGAATTGAAGTGTATCGCAACAGTTGACTAAAATAAGACCCAGAATTGGCGGCCTTTGCGATCAGGATTTAAAATTAAAATTGCCAAAACTGAGTCTCGCTAACTAAGATGCCGCCCTGCTCATAATTCCACAAAACATGGAAAAAATTCTTGTCGTTGGATATGGTATTGCTGGTTTATGTATTGCCAGACAGCTCGAAAAACGTCAAGTCGATTATCATGTGATTGACAATGGTTTCAAGAATGCATCCTCCAAAGTTGCAGCGGGCATGTGGAACCCAATTGGCTTTAAGCGATTGACTAAAAGTTGGAAGGTAGACGAACTTTTGCCCTATGCTCAGTCTTTTTATTCAGAATTTGATGAGGCATTATCTGAGAAAATTACCTATCGTCATGATTTGATTCGTTTTTTTTCAAGTATTGAGGAAGAAAATACGTGGCATGAAAAATTGGATGACCCCCGTTTCAAAACGTACATTTCATCTGAAAAAAATGCGCATATAGAAAACCTGAAACCACACTTAAACCCTCCGTATAATTATGGAAAAGTTCACCATGCGGGGAGAGTAGATATCCCAAACCTTTTGAGTTTATCAAAGGATCGTCTGATTGAAAAAGGAAGCATCAGCCAAGGTTTATTCAACTATTCGGACCTGATATGTCAAGATGGATTCTGGCTCTATGGTGGTAATCAATACACAGGTGTGATCTTCTGCGAGGGGCATCAAGTTCTAAAAAATCCTTATTTCAAATATTTGCCAATCCGACCCAACAAAGGAGAGGTTTTCGTTTTAAGAATTCCCGGACTGGATTTAAATTGTGTGATTAATCGTGGGTTTTTCATTCTGCCATTGGGGAACGACCTTTTTAAAATTGGGGCCACGTTTAATTCCAGGGATCACAGTTACGAACCTACTCAGTCTGGTCTCAACTGGCTCAAACAAAAGATGGAGAGTCTTGTTAATTTGCCTTATGAGCTTGTGGCGCATCAGAGTGGAATTAGACCTACTACACCCGACCGAAAACCAATGGCAGGAAGACATTCAGAGCACCTAAATCTGTTTTTATTTAATGGTTTGGGAGCAAAAGGCATCTATTTGGCGCCAAAACTCTCCGAATATTTGATTCGATATATCTTCGATAAGGAGGTTCTGCCAAGTGAAATAGATATTTCGCGGTATGAAAAATGGGATTCGCCGAATCTTTAAAATTATTGATTAACAGAATATTGGATCAAACTGTCAAAAATGTATATTTGTGGGTTGTACGAAATTTGATACCATGAAAAAAATTCTAAGTCTGCTATTTATTACGTCTTTATTGATGGCTTCTTGTGGAGATGACAATTCATCAGATACTGAAAATAAAGAAGATGCGGCAGAAGCCAAAAAAGACAATGAGGAAGGGGAAGGCGATGACATGGATTTCTCTGAAATGTCAACGGTATCCTTGGATACGTTTGGTTTAGGTATGAACATTATGTTGCCTAAATATGATGGGCCGATGAATACAATAATGGCTCACAGACTCGAGGAAATAGATGAAGGGTCGAGATGGAAAATTACCATTGGACAAGAGGAGAAAGAGAAATTTTGTCTATTTATCGAGGATGCTTATGGAGATATGATGGAGGCTCAAGATGCTGGAGAAGAGGTTGATTTCATTCAGGACAAGAAGGATGAATTGGCTGGCTTTTCGTTCAAGAAAATTGACTACGTAGTAGACGAAGGAGATGCCATTTTATATGAAGTACAGTATGAAGGTGAATCTGTACCGGTGCACTATCAGGTGATGGGCGTTGTGCAAGATGGAGACAATATTTATAAGGTGTACAGTGATGAAGGTATCACCAAATTTAACATGAGAAAAGCAAAAAATATGTTGATGTCCATTAAGTCAATGCAAGGGAAGGCAGCTTAAGTGGAATGATAAAAAATACTTGAAGGGAAGTTTTGGCTTCCCTTTTTTGTTGGTCAAATGCCTTACCCAAACAACAGCTTCACGCATTGCTCAATCTTCTCCGCCAGGTAGATCTTAATTTTGAACTTGGAACCGTCAATGCCCTTATTGTATTTGGAGACAATGATACTCTTGTATCCCAATTTTTCCGCTTCAAAAATCCGTTGTTCCACGCGGGTCACAGGTCTGATTTCTCCTGAAAGCCCGACCTCCCCAGCCAAACAAATGGTGTCGTCTACCGGAATATCAGCATTGCTCGACATCACTGCGCTGACAACTGCCAAATCAATGGCGGGGTCATTTACCTTGATGCCGCCAGCAATATTCAAAAACACGTCTTTAGAGCCAAGTCTGAATCCACAACGTTTTTCTAACACAGCCAGGAGCATGTTCAAACGCCTGAGGTCAAAACCAGTAGACGAGCGCTGAGGTGTGCCGTAGGCTGCAGAACTCACAAGTGCTTGAACCTCTATTAACATAGGTCTTAAACCCTCCATAGTGGCTCCAATAGCGGTGCCACTCAAGGCAGATTCATGCTGAGAAATAAGTAGTTCACTTGGGTTGTCTACAATGGTTAATCCAGACCCTGACATTTCATAAATACCCAGCTCATTGGTGTTTCCAAACCTGTTTTTGACCGACCTCAATAAGCGATAGATGTGATTTCTATCTCCTTCAAACTGTAAGACTGTATCCACCATATGCTCCAATACTTTCGGACCTGCTAAAGACCCCTCTTTTGTAATGTGACCAATTAAAAACACAGGAATTGCTTTGTCCTTGGCCATGCGCATAATTTCAGCGGTGCACTCTCTAATTTGCGAAATACTGCCGGGCGCACTTTCAATTTTAGGCGTGTGGATGGTTTGAATAGAGTCAATCACAATTAAATCGGGCTCTACGTCATTCACATGCTTGAATAAATGAGTGGTTGAGGTCTCATTCAATACAAAACAGTTTTCGTTGGTATGGTCTAGCCTGTCTGCCCGCATTTTAATTTGCTCCGCACTCTCTTCGCCAGAGAC
>JAUILH010000071.1 GCA_030433115.1 Bacteroidia bacterium
TGATCCCGATTATCACAGTTTTCGCAAGTGTATTCCCCCTGGCCGTAGGCGGTTCAGTGATCATAGAAATGATCTTTGACTACCAGGGAATGGGATGGGCCTCACTGGAAGCCATTAACTCGGGAGATTATCCCATCATTATTGCTGTATTCTGCATTGCCGGTTTTCTGACCATGTTTGGCTATTTAGTGTCAGACATTTTATATGCCATTGTTGACCCACGAATTTCATTGGACAAGAAAAAATGAGCCAGTTCATAACAGACATATCGGTTCATATTTTGCTGCTGCTTGGCGCAAGCTTTATTCTTGGGTATGACTTGTACAAAACCATTGGTCAGAATAAGCCAAAGGCGTTCCGGTTCCTAATCCCCATCTGGAATCTGTTCGCATGGATGAAATTCATCAAGTTTCCAGCCTGGTTTGCCATTCTAATTCTTCAAGGATATTGGCTACCTATCTGGTGGGTAAGCGCCCTGTCTTGCACCTTACTCATTAGTTGTAGTATTTTATCATGGAAGTGGTATGCCCCCATAAAATCAAGCAGAATAATCATTCTAGCGACCGCCATTCTCTTTTCCTGCCTCAATTATTTCTGGATTGAACACCATAGAATTTTTCTACTCATCGCTCTGGCAATATCTTCCGGAATCATTCTAAAACTAAAAGGACTGGCTTTTGATGAGGATAAATATCGCTCTAAGCAATTTAGTTTTCGAAAACAAACCATTGAACAATTCAATAAAAACAAATCTGCGAAATGGTCTTTGAACATACTGATAGCGCTAGCTTTTATTGCGGTATATAGCAGCTTAATTGCCAATCAAAAACCCATCTATGCAGAGGTTGACAAGCAAAGCTACTACCCCATTTACGAGCACCTGATTGATCCTATGGCTGCCATTGAGCTCAATGACAAACAAATTCCCTTCGATCAATTCAACTGGCGCCTTGAAGCTCAAAATGTCGTTTGGGCACCTATTCCCTATTCCCCAAACCAGCAAGATAACTACAACAGAAACTTCAAAGGTCCGAATGATAGACAGTTGTATAAAAACGACAAAGGCACGCTTGAACCTGTAAGCAATAAATTCAGACACAAATTGGGAACCGATAAAACAGGACGAGATGTTAGCTCCGGACTCATTCACGCTACAAAAATTTCCCTTACTGTGGGATTCATTTCCATGGGAATTGCTGCACTGCTGGGCATATTTCTTGGCGCTCTTGGCGGTTACTACGGAAATCAACATATCAGAGCACATTTGGGCACATTTTTTATGGTGATTCTTGGAGTGTTCCTTGGGTACTTCTATGCTTTCGTAGCGCTAGAATGGAAGATCACTGAAGCAATGGATCACGGGAAATCCACCACCATTTGGTATATATTAAAGTTTATCATCTTCTGTGGCACACCGTTCTTATTTTGGTACTTGAGTCGTTTCGTAAATAAACTGCCATTGCTAAAGACAAGTTATTACGTTCCGATTGATTCAATTGTAATGAGGAGCATTGAATTGCTGAATTCGGTTCCGAGACTTCTCCTAATTTTGGTATTAGCAGCTACCTTTGAGGAAAAAAGCCTGACCTTGGTGATGGTGATTATTGGGTTGACTTCATGGACCGGTATTGCAAGATTCACGCGCGCAGAGATTCTCCGAATCAGAGCGCTTAATTATGTTGAATCTGCTCAGGCCATGGGATATTCGAATTTCAGGATCATTGTGAAACACATTCTACCCAATGCCTTAGCTCCGGTCTTTGTCTCCATAGCATTTGGTATTGCAGCGGCCATTCTAATAGAAAGCAGTTTGTCCTTCTTAAATATTGGTGTACCCGATGATGTGGTAACCTGGGGAAGCATGTTGAATGCTGCCAAACAGAATTGGGAGGCAAGTTGGATGGTCATATTCCCCGGATTGGCTATATTTATTACCATTACAGTTTATAATTTAATAGGAGAAGGACTTAGAGATGCGTTGGACCCAAAACTTAAGAAGTAAATTTATCCTGGGATTGATTGTTGGATGTTTTAGCCATACCGGTCAAGCACAGGTGGCGCTGGAACTGAGTTACAATCCCGGACTCGCCTTTGTACCACCAACCATTAACCTCAATCCATCGTTGACCAATGTCGGGCTAAGTGCCATTTTCGAAAGACCAGGATCAAATTTGGACGTTATCGGAGGAATTCACTTTCTGAACAGAGGATCAGGCGCGCGCGTAGGCATCTATCAAAATGGTAATTTCGTGCGTTTTCAAAGGAATTCAGAAAACTTCTACCATGTACACGTCCCCCTCGGTATTCGCTTAAAACAAGAAGAGTTTTATATTGATGCGTGCGCTGCTGTTGACCGTTTTTTGTACTACAGGAAACGTGAGGCTGGTTTTGTAACGAGCGACATCCCGCCTACCTGGACTCAAAATACGCTTTTCGGACTTCACCTGGAGGCAGGACTTATGAAACCCTTAAAAAATGGCAATGACCTTAAGTTGGGACTTTATTTCACCAATAATTTCGGAGGTGCTACTATTCCATCCAACTTTATGAACCTTGGGGTCAGTATTGCCTATAAATTCAAATTCTCAGAATCTGACTATGAGGAGGAGGAATTTGAAGAAATTGACGACTTTGAATAGCGATATTTTTTATTTTCGTACGAAACAATTAATCAACTCAAATGAAAGAAGTATATATAGTTGCAGCTGCCAGAACCCCAATGGGTAGTTTTGGAGGTGCATTGTCGAAAGTTGCAGCAACAAAATTAGGTTCCGTTGCCATCAAGGGCGCGCTTGATAAGGCGGGCATTTCAGCCGATTCAGTTCAGGAAGTATTCATGGGGAATGTGTTGCAAGCCAACCTTGGACAGGCACCAGCACGTCAGGCTGCTTTAGGGGCTGGTATCTCTCAGGAAGTTCCTTGTACAACTGTCAATAAAGTTTGTGCCAGTGGGATGAAATCCATTTCGTTGGGAGTTCAGTCTATTTTGGCGGGAGATAACGACATTGTTGTGGCAGGGGGTATGGAAAACATGAGTTCTGTTCCGCACTATTACAACGCCAGAAACGCAACTAAGCTCGGAGATGTTAAGATGATGGACGGCATGGTAAAAGATGGCCTTACTGATGTATACAATCAGGTTCACATGGGCGTTTGTGCTGAAAAATGTGCTTCTGAACATTCTTTTTCAAGAGAAGCGCAAGATAATTTTGCAATTGAGTCTTATAAAAGATCTGCAGCAGCTTGGGAAGCAGGAAAATTCAATGATGAAGTGGTTCCGGTTGAAGTGCCTCAAAGAAAAGGAGATCCTATTGTTGTGAGTGAAGATGAAGAGTACAAGAATGTAAAAATGGAAAAGATTCCAGCCTTGAGACCTGTATTCCAAAAAGATGGTACGGTTACGGCCGCAAACGCTTCTACTTTAAATGATGGCGCGTCTGCCGTTGTGTTGATGAGTAAAGAAAAAATGGAAGAAATGGGTGTGACTCCTGTGGCAAAAATTGTGAGTTATGCAGATGCCGCTCATGAGCCAGAATGGTTCACCACTGCTCCTTCCAAAGCGGTTCCTGTGGCTTTAAAGAAGGCTGGTTTATCTACCTCTGATATCGACTACTGGGAATTAAACCAGGCGTTTTCTGTGGTTGGTTTGGCCAACACCAAAATTTTAGGATTAGATGCTTCAAAAGTTGACGTAAATGGTGGAGCTGTTGCGCTTGGTCACCCACTGGGTAGCTCAGGCTCAAGAATTATCGTTACCCTGATCAACGTATTGAAACAAAATGGTGGTAAATATGGTGCCGCAGGCATTTGTAACGGTGGCGGAGGAGCTTCTGCTATGGTGATTGAGAATGTCTAAACGCAATATTGAATTAAGAAAACCACGCCCTAAAGCGTGGTTTTTTTTTATATCCTCAAAAAAGTATCTCATTTTGCGCTACGCATTTTGCGCTACGCATTTTGCGTAATTTAGTATCTTTGTGACATGAAAAAGCCATTTAATCCTTTTTTAATCAATGGATACATCTCTCCAAACTATTTTTGCGACAGAGATGAAGAGAGCAAAACCTTGACGGAAGCACTGCTCAATGGAAGAAATGTGGTCCTTTACTCACCACGCAGAATGGGAAAAACTGGACTCCTTCATCATTTGTTATACCAACTCAATAAACAAAAAGTAAATTGCATATACATAGATGTTTACGCCACTCAAAACCTGGCTGAGTTTGTGACAGAGTTAGCCGGTGCCATCACGAAAAACATTATTCAACAAAAGAAAAAAACATTCACAGCCTACATCCAATCCATATTTAAAACCATTAAACCCATCATCAAATTTGATCAATTCAACGGCAATCCGGTTTTAGAGCTGGGGCTATCGTCTGAAGACACCGTTAAAGCCACCCTATCGGAGTTGCTTGAGTATCTGGATGAGCAAAAGCTTCCTACTGTCATTGCGATCGACGAATTTCAACAAATCTCTACTTACCCCAATCCCAATGTTGAAGCACTTTTGAGAAGTAAAATCCAACACCTCAACAATACCCATTTCGTTTTTTCAGGCAGTCATCAAGACATGCTCCTCTCTATGTTTGGGAACAAAGCACGGCCTTTTTACCAAAGTGCTCAAATCATTTACCTGGACAAGATAAAGACTCAAGACTACTCCAAATTTATTGTCAAACACTTCAAAAAAAACGAGAAAACCATCACAGATAAAGCCATTCAATCTATTTTAGAGCTTAGCGACCGACATACCTATTACACCCAACAGTTGTGCAACCGATTGTACGCTTCAGGACTCAAAAAAATAAACGAACAAGATGTCATGCACATCACCGATGGCATTTTAAAGGAAATGGAACCCATATTCTTCAGCTACCGCTCACTACTTACTAAACATCAATGGAAAACTCTTCGCGCCATCGCCAGAGAAGACAGAGTATATTCTCCCAATTCCAAAGACTTTGTTCAGGGCAATCAATTAGGCGCAACAAGCTCTGTAAGAAGATCCATTGAATCCCTACACAAGTCAGACATGATCTTCAAGAAACTGGATGAGTACATTGCCTTGTATGACGTATTTCTGAAACTTTGGTTGAAATACAAATAATCAGACATCACCTACAAATAAACATTTCTCCAGTATCCAATCAGAATTCCATTTATCTTAGAACAAGTGAAAACAATTACCGTCATATGCTACACGACTCTTTACAGAAAAGGAGGCGAAAAATTCAAACGTGTTGCTGAGACAATGCCCCATGAACTTCAGGCAGAGAACGTCATTTGTCAGAATATTGAAAGTAAAAAGGACCTCAAGGCTATTTTTCATAAAATTGCCCATGACGGTGACCAAATTGATGCCTTCCATTTCATTGGTCATTCGGGCATGTACGGTCCAATGTATGGGACCGTTGATTACCCGGAACAATTTAGTCCTTTCGAATGGAAGCAACTGGAAATTCCGTTCAGTTCAAATGCCAAAGCATATTTCCATTGTTGTCGCTCTGCCAGATGGTTCGCCAATTTTTTCGCCAATGTTTTCAAAATTGAAACTTTCGGATATCACTGGTATACCACGTTCTCAGCCAGAAAAGACAAATTCAAACTAGATAGGTCTGAAGATGGTCCACTCTACTCTATTGGCTGCAAGGGCAAAAAATCTCATGGTTACATGGGCAGCATCAAAAAATATTTGGGTGTTGAAGCAGAAACCATGAAGTCTTTTAAACCCGAAGGTGATGTAGACACTACATATGACCAAGTAGCCGAACTTTACAACAATGTCTTTCAGGACATCAAGGTAAGGCAAGATGAATGGAATTGGTTTGATTCGAAAATTCCCCATGATAACGATCAGGTTTTGGTAGACATTGGTTGTGGGAATGGCGCTTTGCTCAATGAATTATCCTCTAGAATTGGCAAGGGCATTGGACTAGATTTATCTGGTGCGATTTTAAAACAAGCCGAACAATTAAATGCCCACAATGATCACATCAGTTTCAAACAACTATCCGGTCCGCAACTCCCTTTAGATGACAACTCTGTGGATATAGTGACCTCTATGTTGTCTTTCCGCTATCTTGACTGGGACCCTTTAATGGAAGAAATTAAGCGTGTTTTAAAGCCTGAAGGGCGTTTTTTGGTTGTTGACATGGTGGCAGTTCCCATCAAGACTAAAGAATTACCTGGCTTGATTAGTTCTAAACTCAAACATTATAAACACAGAAAACAGTATCCGGAATATTACATTGCGCTCAAAAAGTTGGTGACAAACCCCAATTGGAAGCACATGCTCAAATACAACCCTATTAGGAGTGAGCATGAAATGAAATGGTATTTGGAGAGTCGGTTTCCCAATAAGAAAGTAGAAAAAATCAACATTGGTTACCACTCTTCTGTACTGGCTTTCGACTCAGGTAATTTTGAAGCCATCAAATCCTTAAAACTGAGCTATCCATGACACTCGGTATTTTAGATTGGGGCATTGGAGGCTGTGGCTTTTACGATCTTCTGCGGCAAAAATCTGCCGTACCAATTGTGTATTTATCTGATTCAGGCTTCACCCCATATGGCAAAGTCAAAAAAGACGAACTCCAAGATCGGGTAAATACCTGTATCAGTTTTTTACAGGAGCAAGGTGCCAGCCACATTGTGGTAGCTTGTAACTCTGCCGGATCTGTGGTTGAAGATGATGACACAACCATTAGCGCCATTACATTTGCACATCAATTACTGATGAGCGCCAATGAATATCCTGTTGGCATCATTGGAGGAAAACGCACAATTGAGTCCGGAATCTTTCCTGAAGATGATCAACACATATTGGGTATCGCACAAAAGCTAAGTGCTCACATTGAAGCTGGGAATTTGGATGGAGAGGCACTTGAATCAGATGTAAAATCCATTTTGAACCCTATGTCTAAAGTCCATTCACTCATTATGGCTTGCACGCACTACCCTGCTATTTCAGAAATTCTAAAGAAACATTTACCTGATGATTGCACTTTATTAGATCCTGCAAAAGCCATGTTGGAGCACATAGAAACGCATTGGCCAATTGATCAATATGACGTGCAAGCCAATCAATGGTTTACAACCGGAGATACAAATCAAACACAACTTTCTGCCCGGTTGGCATTTAATGTGCATATTAGTCGAATTAATAAAATTAAAATATGAGTAATCCATTCACAGATCACCCAAAGGAAGTTGGTCTAAATTATTTCACACATTTTCTATTCGCATGGTCTGTCGTATTCAAATTGATCTACGCTACCATCGCGTGTACGATTCACTCATTTTTCCCGTTCTTATTCACACATACTACGAGCGGTATCGTTAAGCAATTGCACAGTAAAATTGAACACAGAACCCGATAACATGACATTTGGCATATCAAAACTTAGCATCATTCCAGGAAGAAAGGAGCCTTCCGATAAATCCGAAAACATCACTCAGGTACTATTTGGTGAACATTACACGGTTTTAAGTGAAAGCGACAACGGCAAGTGGATTGAAATAAAACTGGCACACGACAAATACCGGTGTTGGATTGACAAAAAGCAACATACAGCTTTGAACCAGGCACAATTTGAAGAATTGGAGGCCATGGAAAGACCCCGAACACTTGATTTATTAGGGATTGCCAAGGACAAGTCCATTGATAACTACTTTAACCTACCTCTTGGCTCTCAATTGCCCTTCTTCGATAATGGACATTTTGAGATTGGCCTCTCATCATTTGAATTTAAAGGCACTTTAGCGGTTCCGGATAAGAGAAATTTGATTCCCTATGCACACCTGTTTCTCAATGCGCCTTACCTCTGGGGTGGCAGAACGCCTTTTGGAATTGATTGTTCCGGATTCTCTCAAATGTGTTACAAGTTAATTGGCATTCAAATTCCGAGAGATGCCTACCAACAAATTGAAATTGGAACAGAAGTGAATGATTTGGAATCGAGTGAGGCTGGTGACCTGGTTTTCTTTGAGAATGACCAGAAACGCATCACACATGTTGGAATTCTCATCAATCAGGAAGAGGTGATCCATGCTTCCGGACGTGTAAGGATTGAAAAAATTGATTTTCGAGGAATTTACAATGTTGAAATGAAAGGCTACTCGCACAACCTTGCCGGCATCAGACGCGTCTTATAGGCATGAGATTGCTTATTTCCTTATTCACACTCTTAGGCGCACTTCAAACGTACGGACAAGATCAATCGGAGTCTTCCGATTCGTTGTGGTTGCACGTTGACGAACCCCGACTATTTTATGCCGACAAGCCCCTTATTACGGCTGAACAAGGCACCCATATTGATTGCATCAGAATGTTCAATAGATGGGGAGAGCTTCTTGTAGAATTTGACGATCCGCATTCCATTGTTGAGAACCATCTCAAATATGACCAACTCAACTTTGGTGAATTTTATGTCTTTTTGATCACTGGAATTGATGAAAACGGAGAAGATATTAAATTCACCATGGCTCTCCAATTTTACGGATATTCCCAATGCGGATAAATCAAATAATTACCTACTTTTCAACCATGAAAACGATTCTGATTCTAAGCAGTTCTCTCATCATTGGTCTATCATCTTGCAACAAAGAAGACACCCATCACGCATGTTATGATGAAGATTTGGTACACCAAAATGCATGTACACAAGATTGTCCAGGTGTTTGCGGTTGCGACGGGAATCACTACTGCAACGAGTGTGAGGCGAACAGAAGAGGCATTTCTGTGGTATCAAATCAACCCTGCCAATAGGTCCTAATCGTAATTAAATCCCGACCGGACCACCTGGTCTTCAATATTGACGCCGAGTCCTAGAACTAATCTGTTCACAAAATTGAAATAAGCGATGACCAAGTGAGCATCTAAAATGGCTCTGTCGTCCAGACCTTTAGACTTCAATTTTGAAAAATGGGCATCTATTTCAGTCCAATTGGGTGTAACCGTAAGATTCTTGGCTAACTCACACAACAAGACATCCACTGAATCCAACCCCACGGAGTTGAAGTCATTCTTGAAATCTTCTATTTTAGTGTCGTCCTTCCAAAAATGGTTGAGCGCATCTCCGTGATGCATCTGACAGTAGTCACAATCATTATATCTCGATACCACAACTGCCATCATTTCTCTTTGATATCGCTTAAGTGGCGACCTCCCGAACATAATACCCATGTATAGATCCATATGCAGTACTATGCTCTCCGGGTTCAGACTTTGAATCATGTGCACATCTGCCAGTTTCCCACGCTTTGAGATTAAATCATCATAAATTTCTCTGAGGCGACCTTCTGAGGCCTCATACTCTATCACATCAATTCTTGCCATGCTCAGTGGATTTCAACTACAAATTTAAGGTAATTAACAGGTCCTCTTTGCAAGTCATGATTCTATTCAAACCAGAAGTTGGAAAGCCAAATCACCAAAGAGATATCCCCAACGCGTCAAGATTAATCTTAAATTTGAAGTATGCCTTACACCCAATATGGACTTCTGATCGCAGCTCTTTTAGCCTTGTTTTCTTGCTCGGATAATAAGACTGAGCCTTCAAATGACCACCGTTTGATCAAGAAAAACAAGTCAGAAACTCAGTCTAACGAGCGCCAATCGAACAAATATGCTGGGAAAGATTATGAGCTAGATACGCCTTTTCCAAAAAATTTGGCGGGTGTTTTTAAGGTCGATAATGAATATTGCATTACAGATTTATGTGACCAGGTTGATCCGGGTATCATCACTGATTTTTCATCAAAAATTATCCGCAGGAGGAGCAAAACACATGAATTGGTCTACGTCATTGATTCGATTTACCCAAATATTTACACCATCGACTCTAGCCAAATTTTGGTCAGCCATATTAGTATTAGAGATACTGTGGAAGATGAATCTTTTGCTTTGAGAATTCAATTCGATCCTCATTCAAAGTTGTATACCATCTATGGATTCCCTCAGTACAGTGAATTCGATATGCTATACGACACGCTCTTTGCGGACAAAAACCATTCCGACCACATCCCACATTATGCGGAAATTTGCTATTAATCGACTGGATATTAATTCTATCTTTGCGGGAAGAACTCACCAATAAATTAGCATGTTAGGGATTGCATTGAATTATATTACCTGGGACGTTAATCCGGAGATCATATCTGACCCCATTCCTGTGAGGTATTACGGTCTATGTTTTGTCATGGGATTTATTCTCGGCTATCCGGTTGTGAAGAAGATTTTTGTGCGTGAAGGAGTGAAGGAAGAATTGCTTGACAAGCTCTTGCTCTACTCCATGATTGCTACGATTGTTGGTGCACGACTGGGACATGTGCTCTTCTACGGTCCCTACCACACAGCGGATGGCACAGGTTACTTTGACGATCCCATTTCAATTTTAAAAGTGAACGAAGGTGGCTTGGCGAGTCATGGTGGTGTGATAGGTTTGATAATTGCCATGATCCTTTATTCGCGATATGCTTCCAAAAAACATGTTTTGTGGGGACTTGATCGCCTTTCAATTGGTGGTGCATTGGCTGCGGGTTTCATTCGAATCGGGAACTTATTTAACAGTGAGATTGCAGGGAAAATCACCGATTCTTCATTGGGCTGGTATTTTCCAAGATATGTAAGCCCTGAAGGGAGTCAATATCAGGGTGTTTCAGATGCCGATTTGGCCTTAAAATTCGCACATGAATCCGGCATAAATCCCGCAGATGCTCATGTCCTGCGCTACCCCACACAAATCTATGAATCATTGGCTTATCTAACGATATTTGGTATCCTGCTCTTATTGTATTGGAAACGAGATGCAGGCAGGTATTTAGGAAGAATTACCGGCTGGTTCCTGGTGATGTTATTTACGGTTCGTGTACTTGTGGAATTCATTAAAGAGAATCAGGATGCGATGGATGCCAATTCTGTGCTCAATAAAGGACAATTACTGAGTTTACCGTTCATAGCAATTGGTTTGGTATTGATCTGGTATTCCTACAGAAAGGACAGCAAACTGGTTTTTGAAGCTGAGATGCCTCCCGGAGAAAAACCTGAATCTGCGGCCGAATTCAGTCAAAAGGACACTGGAAAATCTAAGAAATAGACATAAAAACCCCCACCTGAAAAGGCAGGGATTGGCAATGATATACTTATAATGATTACAAAAAATCCACCTGACCACTACCTAAATTGTAGAATGCAGGCATGATTTTCAATCTTGTTTTTGCAGCATCAGAAATAATTGAACTTCTTTGCAGCAAGTTATCTGAGGTTAGTTCAGCATTCTTTCTAACCACAGAATTTACATCCGGAGATTCGCTTGAATTGATCGCTGGATTAATGTGGGCCAACAACATATTGAGGTTATGTCCGTTATCGCCACCAGCCACAGCAGCACCAACAGCACCGCAGTTTTCGTGACCAAGCACTACGATTAAATTCACGCCAAGGTGAGCCACAGCATATTCTATACTGGCAATGCTGCTTGTATTGGCTATATTTCCCGCGACTCTGATGACAAAAATCTCACCAAGACCTGTGTCAAAGGTCAATTCAGGAACAACTCTGGAATCCGCACAACTCAAAATAATGGCGTAAGGCTGTTGTCCACTTTCTAATTGCGATCTTCTCGAGGAGTCGTTCAGTTCCCCATCTAATTTATCATTTACAAATCTTTCATTCCCTTCTCTCAGTCTACTCAAAGCATCTGAACTAGATAGGTTGTTTGGTGCACTCATAATTATGTATTTATTGTTTGATTAGTTTTTTTGTTGACATGTGGCGTCCATCTGAAACCTTCACAAAATAAACACCCTCACTCAGACCACTGATGTCTATTCTGGTAATGTCCGAGTTATTGTAGTAAACTGTTTTACCAGAAATATCTACTATTTCTATGGACGCAATCCCTTGATGCTTAATATTCAATATGGATTTAGTTGGATTCGGATACATTTCAAACACGAAAACGGGGTACGCCGGACCGCTCACAAAACATCCGGAAATACAATCGGTTACCGTCACACCTATAGTACCTGTGTTTATGTCAAAGTATCCTGAGCCTGTATTGTCACAGATATCCAACAATCCGGAAACATCTCCGGCATTGGCACTCGAGTTTGCGATACAGAATACACCATCACCGCTCAGGTCATTGGTATTAGTAAAGTCGTTGCCAACAACAATGAACCCATCATTGTCAATGGTGGCATTACCGCCAAGGGTATCTCCAGTCCAAAAATCATTACCCACATTGATATCTCGTCCCGCTGCAACTGTGATATCCCCTAAATTGAAGAAGTTATTACTGACATCCATGTAGGAGGTTCCTGAAATTGAAAACACATCATCATTGGCAAAATCAGTTGCTGTAATAATACCACCTGAGGAATTAAATGTTCCCGTATTTAACAAAGAGTCGGCTGTAATATTTCCAGAGTTGGTTACGGTGCCATCATTCCAAAAATCTCCTTGAGAAAAACTCCCTGAATTGGTAAAAGTCCCCTGAATAAAGGTACTGTCCAGATCACTGGTTGTTCCACTATTAGAAAATGAAGAACCAGTTCCAACCCATAGTCCGGTGTCTAAAGAAAGTACACCCAGATTATCTCCAGCACCTCCGTTCGTAAATGCCAGATTGGTTAAGGTTGTCTGCCCCAGATTATTGAATTCTGAATTGGCACCATCAATTAAAATTGATCTGTGCTGTGCATCTTGAATGAAACTACCACTGCTATTCACAGTAATAGAACCTCCACCATTCACAAGCCAATCCACATTCATCACAATGTCGTGATTAATGATAATGTTATCTGAAGTTGCCGGAAAACATGTACAATCCCAGGTAAAAGGGTTATTGGCGTTTCCGTTTGCTACAGAAGTGATTGTTTGTTGTCCAAAGCAAAACAAGCCTGAAAAAAGTAACAAAAGTGAGCTTAAGGTTTTCATAGTGATGTTTTTGGTTCTTCTCAAATTTAGTGATTTCATTAGTAATTATCGAGATTTTCAGTCAATTATAAGTTGTTAATTTTTTGTTAAAATGCGGCACGATTGTTGTTTTAATTGCTTTTGATTGCCGTTACTACCAAAACCAATTTGGCAATCTTTTTTCAGTCCGTTAACTGAACAGCCATGATTGATTTCGTGGCTGTTTTTTTAGCCTAAAAATTTTTTCAGAAAATTGAAAATGTTTCCAGTTTCATAAGACCAGTATTCGTAATTGTGACCGTATGAATCCGGAATAGACAATACTACTTGATCAAAACCCTGTTCTTGAAGTTTGGTCGCAAATTCTTCGGTTTGAGAAACCGGACACATCTTATCTAATCGCCCATGACCAAGATACAGTGGTACTGACCATTCAGCTGCCCTATTGAAAATATTATCTTTGCCGGTCCAACGTTCAGGAAACTGATTGATGGAGCCATAAAATCCATTATTGATGGGTTCGTCAGGAATTTTCGAATGATCAAAATCTGCAGACAATGCCACGCATGCTTTGAATATCTCAGGTCTCTCTAACGCCATTAGAGCTGCACCTCTTCCTCCAGTAGATAATCCAATAACCGCGTTGGTTTGATCTGTCTTCAAAAGCCCCAAAGAATCTTGAACGGTGCTTAAGAAGACTTCATACATCCACTTTCTGTCTGGGTATTTTCGATAATTTTCTATGGTTTCCGGATAAAGCTCCCAGTGGTAAGTGGATTTACCAAAATTCGGTGCTATTACATGATAGCCTTCTTTCAAAAGATTGTTGCACAACTCGGCTTTTTCGCACCATTCATTGGGTGGTAAGTTCCATCCATGAAGTAACAACACCGACTTTATTGAGACTGTTGCACTGTCTGGCGCATAAACCATCAAATCCACGGGATTACCTTGATAAGACAAAGTCAAACTCGTATCCTGATTCAAGGGCATTTCTATCAAATTCGTGGTAACATCATTTGAATCACTTAACACAGAAACGTTTTGGTCCTTGTTTTGAGCACTTGTGCTATTATCGTCAGATGATTGCTTGTTTTCCTGATCATTGGAGCACGCTAAAAACATCAAACTGCATAGACCAATTAGAGAATATTGCATGTTTAAAGATAGAAATGATTATTGAATAACCAGTCTGGTGGAATGAATCCCGGATTGTGATCTTTTCGTCACAAAGTAAACACCCGGAGATAAATCTGAAACATCTATTTGCACATGATTTGATCCTTTTTGTCCGGCAAGGCCTTCTGATTTCATCAACTTACCAGATACACTATAAACTTGAAGTTGTAAATCTTCCGGTTGACTCAATCCACATTCAATACTAATGCGGTCATTCGCTGGATTAGGGTACACACGCAATTTGATATCCTCTTCCATAATCGTCAGCACCAAATCTTTAGAGTACTCAAAAGCTCCATCAAAATCGAGTTGTTTTATGCGATAGAGGTAATTACCTTCCTCGAGTTCAAGGTCATTAAACGCATAATGTTTGGTGCTTGAAGAATTCCCAGCGGCCTTCACCTGACCTATCTCTGTATAAAAATCACCATCCTGGCTTCTTTCAATTATGAACTTATCTGATCCATTTTCGGATGCTGTAGACCACTTGAGTATGGCACCGTCCTCATATTTAAGCACCTCAGCCCCCAACCATTCAACCGGCAATGGTGAAATTCTCGTGATAAAAATGTCATCTACAGCAAAGGACGGATCCGTGCCGGTACCATCGGCATTGTTCTGCCATCCAAATCCAATTTGAACATTGGCTTTATTCTCCAACACAGCAGGAAGCGCAAGAGAAAAAGAAGTCCATTGCCCTTGAACAAAACCTGTGCAAGCACCTCCTCCACAACAAACTGTTTTTGCCAAATCTGTCCAAAGTGTCCACCCGCTCCCTTCATTGTACCATAATTGAGCATTGTCATTGGCTAGATCCCCAAACTCCATATAATTAAAAGCAATGGTCATTCCGCTCAGTCCAACAGTACTAAAACTTGCCGACTCCGAGCGCACATTGGTCGTCACATCAGAACAAAAAGCGGGAAAAAAATCACAAACCAAACAACCTGGCAAACACAATACTGATGCATCATAGGCAGCTCCCACATCACCTACGGTTGTAGAACCTACATGCAAACTATTATCTCCCATTCCACTTGCTCCACAAGATCCTGCGGTTAAGCCTGATTCTGTATCTGATATGTAAAATACATTCGGGGTAATTCCCTGAACACCGATTGTAGAATTCAAAGTCCCCCAGTTACTTCCTGCTCCGCCGTTTCCATCAAAATCTTCAGACCACACTACAATTTGAGCGTTCGCCCCTACATGGCAAACACCCATTACAGCACTGAGAGAAATTCTTAACAAAAAGTTCATTGAGCCTTGTTTCTTTTAAATTTACAACTGAAATCATGCCTTGACAAAATTCATTTTATGCATTTTTTCATTTCTATATGTACTCGAAGGAAGAAAAGAAACAACTGAACCAGGCATTTTGGACTGCCTTTGGTAGCTATATGAAACCTTGTTTCTCACAATTTGGCAAAAAGGTCAATTGGTCCAACTACAAAACAGGATTACGACAGATTTATGCCCGTTTTGTTGTAGACCACAAATACTATGAATTCAAGATTGAAATCCAGGACAAAGACGACATGATAAGATCTCTATTCTACGAGCAATTTGAAGAACTTAAACCTGTATTGGAAAATGAGTTTGGATCAACCATGGAATGGACTCCCAATAGTGAAAATAGTTTTCATGAGGTCAGTTCTAAAATTTTCATTTCTAACGATCAGCTCAACTACCACAACAAGGCGCATTGGGGAGACTTATTTTCAATGATGCAGACTCATATCATTGCTTTTGATCGGTTTTGGTACGACTGGAAAGATACTTTTGTCGAATTAGCCAGGTAATTAGCTCAATTCAATCCCAACCGGACAATGATCCGACCCCATGATCTCATTCAGAATAAAACTGTCAGCCACTTTATCAATGATGGATTGTGACGTCAAAAAATAATCAATCCGCCAGCCAACGTTCCTGGCTCTGGCAGCCGCTCGGTAACTCCACCAGGAATATTTAATTGTATCTCCATGAATGTGTCGGAAAGTATCAATAAATCCAGCATCTAAATGCCCTTGAATGCCGTCTATTTCTTCTTGCATGTAGCCCGCAGATTTGTTGTAATTTGGTTTGGGGTTCTTCAAATCTATGGCCTGATGTGCCACATTTAAATCTCCACATACAACTACAGGCTTTTTTGACTCTAAATCCTTTAGGTAAGCACGAAAATCAGCATCCCACGTTTGTCTGTATGGTAACCTGGCCAGTGCACTTCCCGAATTTGGCGTGTACACAGTGACCAGATAAAAATCATTGTATTCTGCAGCAATGACTCTCCCCTCCTGGTCGTGCTCTTCTATGCCCATATCATTGACAACACTCAAAGGTTTTTCCTTGGACAATATAGCAGTTCCGGAATATCCTTTTTTCACGGCTGAATTAGAATATAAATGGTAGCCAGTTATTGGAGATAAGGCTTCCGCTACCTGATCATCCTGTGCCTTAGTTTCCTGAAAACAAATAATGTCCGGAGACATTTGCTTTAAGGAAGTCTCAAAATCTTTCTTCATAACAGCTCTGATGCCGTTCACGTTCCACGAAATAATTCTCATAATAGTCTCTGAATAAATCTTAACGTCTTCTATGAGACGTCATCATGAATCCTTTTTCTTTACCCAACTTTTGCAAACTGTAGGTGAAACTCACCATAAAATACCTGCCTATAGAATTGGTTTTGGTTTCCTGTAAGTAATTGAGGTTTGCCGTCCTGGAAATTCCTCTATTCTGGTTAAAAATATCAAAAGCTTCAAACTTAAGTTCTCCTTGCTTTTTAAGTACATAAGTAGAAATAGACGCCTTAAGAAGCGGAATTACCGTTACCTGATCAAAAGCCTGTGAGCTATATTGACTGTGGTCATAAGAGGTTCTGAAAATCCAGTTTTCTTTGATGTTGAACTTGGCATCAATGTACCCGGTGATGGTTGTAAACACCTGATCGGAATATGTTGAATTGTCATAAGTGGTTTGTGTCCCAGAGAATGTGCCCCCTACTGCAATATCCACCTTCGACTTTTTCGAGTTTTCCACCGTCAGTGTCAAGCTTCCGTTTTGAGAATTGGTAGCGTCTTCTACATCATTGACTAAGAAATAACCTCTTGAAGCGCCTCCATTGAAATGTGTGCTCATTTTCATTTTCAATTTCCCCAGTTTAAATGGTGTATAATAACCGGCGTACACAAAAGAACTGATGTCCCTATCAACATTAATAGGACTGCTTATCTGAACAAATTGCGGTGTAATGGTTGTGGCATACTGAATTTTGTCTTTGGTATACCCAAAATTTCCTCCGCCATAGAATCCACTCATACTAAACTGGTTGAATTTGCCTCCGTTTAGGCTAAATGAATGTTGATATTCTGGTCTCAAATTCGGATTTCCTGTCACAATATTGAAAGGATCGGAGTTATCTACCCGAGTTTGGAGCTGTATCAATGTTGGTATGTTGACATCCGTATTATATCTGATGCGCCATCTAGACGTTTGGCTCGGTTTGAATCTCAATGATAAATATGGCAATACATTGAATACGCTAAAATCAACGCTGTCCTGGTACAAATCAGCACCTTCAAGGTATGACCATTTGGCATTTACACCTGGATTGAAATTCCAATTCCCTTTGATCCACCTGAATGCCGCACCAGTTTGGGTATAGCTATATCCTCTGTTAAAGTTACTCGATAAGGGAAGGTTGAATGTAGATACGGAACTCACTTCATTGCTGTTATCAAACACAAAGTACTTGTTGTCATTCACATCTTCGCCATGAGAAGCACTCAACATCAAAAATCTACTTTTTCCCAATGGTTCTGTATAGGTGACTTCTCCACTCCAATTGTAATTGTCTCCAAAATTGATGATATTTTGATTCAAAGTGTCATATGCCGTCATGCCTCCAATAGCAAACTGACTGATATTATTGAGGTAACCACTGTAATCTTCTGAGCCTAAACCACCGTTTAGTTCAACCACAAAATTTCGACCTTCTTTTTTGAATTTATTTCTAAAAATTAAACTTAAATCACCGGAATAGTTGAATCCATCGTATCCGCTGGTCCTGTTTCCTGAGTTAAGCGTAGCATCTTCTTCTGACAGCGTAATGTTATTGTAACTAGATGAAAAATCGTCAGTGGCATAACTACCATTTCCTCTTAAAGTGATCTCGCGCATAGAATCGATCTCCAGGTCGTAACGAAAGCTCACCCTATGTGTCCATTGTATGGTATTCTCATCTGATGAATCCAGAGTGGTGTAGGTTGTGGTGTCCAATATATTATTTCTGATTTGAGTCTGATTGAGCAAGGTATTGGCTCTGTATGCAAAGTAGCTGATATTTAACTTGGATTTTTTGCTGAATTCATGATTAAAGTTGACCCCTCCGGATCCTGTGGTGATGAGACCATCTCCCATACCATTGGAAATATTCATCCCCATATTATCAGAATTGAAGCGGAAACCGCCACCGCCACCTTTGAAAAGTTTTTTCGCACCTCCCATGAAGCTGACGTAATCTTCCCATGAGAAACCATCTTCACTGGTATTGTTCCCCATTCCAATAAGCGACAATTGTGATTTCTTATTGAACTTATTGTAATTCCCTTTCAGTTTAAAGCGATTATCCGGAGCACCATACCCTGCCAAAAATTTACCAAAAGCACCATTCTTTTTATTGTCCTTCAACTCAATATTAATGGTTTTGGAAGTTGTTCCATCGTCCACACCGGTAAAATCAGATGTCTCTGATTTTTTATCATAAACCTGCACTTTTTTAACGGCATCTGCGGGTAAATTTTTAGTGGCCACCTTTGGATCGTCTCCGAAAAACTCTTTACCATCAACATAAACCTTCGTGATATCTTCGCCTTGAGCTTTAATGTTTCCATCTTTATCCACCTCAACCCCAGGTAATTTTCTTAACAAATCTTCTACTGGCGCATTTGGATCTGTTTTAAAAGCGGCCGCATTGTATTCCACCGTATCCTCCTTTATTAAGACAGGAATATGCTCTGCAGTAATGTCCAAAGTATTGAGCAACTCATCATACATAGGAATGTCTCCATAGTCTTTAAAAGGTGCTTCAGTCGTCAATTCAACTTTGTCTTCAAAATTGGCATAGCCTACCAAAACTATCTTGACTAAATAAGTTCCTGGAGCATCCAGATCGACTTTGAAAAATCCTTCATCATTGGTAATTCCAAATCCCACCATTGTAGAATCTGCCGGATCCAATGCAGCTACTGTGGCATATGGCAATGCCGCACCTGTTGAGTCTAAAACAGTTCCTTTAAACCCCACTGCATCCTGCGCAGAAGTCCAGGTTCCAAAAGAACATAATAAAAGTAGTAATAGTAATTTTTTCATAGTTAGAACATTCTCATTCCCTGGGGCATTTTCCTACCTGATCTTTCTTCAAATTCTTTGATCTTATCTGCCACCATTTTATCAAACTCTTTTTGAGTCATCTCCTTACCTTTTTTGGGCTTCTCAATATCTTCGTTAGACACTTCCTTTTTTTCCAGGTTCATGGTCTCAATGACTATTGAAGAATCTTTATTGACCATTTCCAGAATCAAACCAGGCAAAGAACCGTAACCTTCAGGTCCCAGCTGAACAGGTATGGTAGGTGTAAACCAGGCTGTATAGGTTGAATTGGTGTCAGTAAATTCTGCACTGATGCACGGCACGCCTTGAATCATCTTGGATTTACCTGTTATCTTCCATTTAGTTGACTCTAACTCTCCGCTAACCAGGTAAGTCTTTCCAAAAGCATCTACTTTTTTCAGAACAGTTTGTTCTTTCAGATCTGTAAAGCGTTTATTATCAGGTTCTCCTCCAAATGGTCCACGCCCATGATGTTCATCGGCACTCTTTACCTCCATTTCTTTGTTCTCATAAATAGAAAAATTCTCATTGAACTTCAATAACTTATGATTGGTCTTAAACTCGGGAACAAAGTCTTTATACTGCTCCATTTCTCCTGTGAGAAATTTGTGAACATTTACGGTGATTTTATACTCAACCTCTCCTGATTTCTGAGCCAAAACAGGAATAAAAGTTGATATCAAAAAACCAAACAACAGAAGTGCTTTCATGATCTTACTTTTTTGCAAAGTTAAGATTCTAAATACAGGTTTTCTAAAAGAGGTGTTAAGGATTGTTAAGAGGCTCATGCGCTCTTAGACAAGACAAATTGGAAAAGGTTTAATCTGATTTAAAATTTTCCTGAAATTCGTTGTTTCATATCATCCATGGTCATTTCTTCAAGTACCGATAAATCTACCACTGGCTTATCTCCTACCAATAGATCTTTCATTCCAAATTTCACTTTGGTCGTGTCCTTGGACACAGAATAAACCAGTATTGTAACACGTTCACCAACAGGAATGTTTTTGAATTCCGCAGACTTTTCTTTTTGATAAACATATCCTGGCATAACCGATTTTATATCGTGGAACACCATTCTCACCGCCACACTAGACGTGGTATCGACTACTACTAGCATGTTGGTTTTGTTCTCTACTTCATAAAACCTGTCGCAATTGATCCACTCAAGTTTACTTGATGTGAGCACATGGGCCCCTGATGGAGAAGCGCCATTCATCACTACCCCGTCAATTACTCCAAAACGCTCCGATTCAGGACTAAACTCACCCCACTCTGTTTCAGAGTCAACATCAGCAATTGTGTTTTGGCTATCCATCTTTTCATCAAAATATTCCTGAGCAGACAAATTGGTCGTTTCAACACCATCCCTATCAGATAAATTCCAATTAAGCAGCCCATTTTTATCCTCTCCATGAAAAGTCTGCATCTCATTATTTAGCTCCATATTTGGCATGTACACGGTAATCTCCTGTCCTGAAGCCAGCACCAACTCTCCCTCATCACAAAATGCACGGATATGGATCATTCCTCCGGACACCAGCATCCTATCACCTGCCATGGTACACAAATCAGCGGCAACAATGTCGTCCTTATCATAAAACTCAGCAACACATAGCTCTGCACTCATAGATTTTGGCTTTTCACCATTTTTAAGAACCAGTGCATTTGCAGGAATCTCTATAACGGTCCCTTGTCTGAACGCAATCAAATTATGTTCG
>JAUILH010000228.1 GCA_030433115.1 Bacteroidia bacterium
TCCGAGCAAAAAAGAATGGGAAACTGCAGCCAGAGGTGGACAAGGAGAGCATGTGATTTTCCCCTGGGGAACGGAAAGCATTCGCGTGGGGGCTGAAAACAAAAAATTCGAGGGGCAAATCTATGCTAATTTTGTAAGAGGCAGAGGTGATTATATGGGGGTTGCAGGACATCTTAACGACAATGCTGATGTAACCTCTCCGGTTAAATCTTACTGGCCAAACCCGTTTGGAATTTACAACATGAGCGGCAACGTATCTGAAATGGTGTTTGAAAAAGGAGTTATCAAGGGCGGCAGCTGGAGAGACAGAGCATATTATATTAGAATAGATTCGGATCAACAGCTTGAACACACTTCATCGCAAACTGGATTCAGATATGTGGTAGAAATCACTAAGTATAAACGTGCTTCTTATAAAAAAAGACCGGCGTTGACAGCCAAAAAAATTGAAGACTTGCTTGCGTACATTCCCGCAGGAAGTTGTAATGGGTATCATGAGTTTAATGGTCATATCAGAAGTGGAACCCAGAGCTTCAACGCCTTCCATATGAGTAAGTATGAGACCAGTAACGAACTGTATCAATATTTCCTTGAAGAACTCAAAAAGACCGACCCGGATGCCGCCAAAAACGCAAGTCCTAAAGACGAAAAATGGCAAGAAGAAATGCCTTACCTCCATCGCCAGGAATACAGCACTCATCCAGCCTATGCCAACTACCCTGTTACAAACATCTCATACGACAATGCCTTGGCATTCTGCAAGTGGCTCACTAAAACCTACAATGCCTTTCCAGACAAAAAACATCAGGGATTGACATTCAGATTACCTAACAGATATGAATGGCGATACGCTGCAATGGGTGATTTAGACTTGAGTGCATACCCTTGGGGAGGCCCATATTTAAGAAATGCCAAAGCATGTTATTTAGCCAATTTTGCCCCATTCGAGGAACAATTTCACAAATTCTCAGAAGAAAAAGGAGATTATTATGATTACCCGGATGGCGACACCACTCAATTCTATGACCAGGACGGTGGTTATTTTACAGTTCCGATTGATAGCTATCATCCTAATGATTATGGTTTATACAATATGAGTGGAAACGTGTCGGAAATGGTGTCAAAACAAGGGACTTGTAAGGGAGGCTCCTGGAAGAGTATGCAGTATTACCTTCAAATAGGCTATGCCAGTGACCAGGACAGTGATATGCCCTACGCGTACAATAATGGAGACCCCAGAATATTTGAAAAGTATAAAAATGTGAGTCCGCAGGTGGGTTTTAGATTTGTGGCGGCCACTTGTGAGGACTGTGAAGTCAAAAAAGAATGAGATTAAACCTCTTTTTAAAAGAAACTTAAACACCTCATTTAGTGCATATAATTGGATCCCCAAAAACTTGTAGTACTAGGTTCTTTAAACTACTTTTTGTAACTTGCCTTATTTGAGTTCCGTACTAATCGGATAAATATTTAGTCTTGTTATAAATAATTCACATGAAGTCTCAACTGCTATTTAGTATTTTATGTTCACTCTGTCTTGTATTAAATCTATACGCCCAGGAAGGTCCAGCAGGTGTCAGCACTGAAGTAGCTGGTCCTGATAGTGATTGTAAAATGTGGCTTGATGCTGGTTCAATTGGTGCTGCAGACGGAGCCTCTATTGGCACCTGGAATGATGAATCTTTATCAACTAATAATAATTCTCCAACTCAGGCAAACGTTCCAGCTCAACCCATATACAGAAATGATCCGGCAGAAAGTATCAATGGTGAACCAATTTTGAGATTTGTTCCAAATCGCTTCTTTCAATTACTCAGCTCTGCAGACATTAACACCTCTGGTCCTTACACAGAAAGAACCACAATTCTGGCTTTCAGAACCGGAGCTGATGTGACTACCAGACAAATGTTGTGGGAACAGGGAGGAACTGTTAGGGGACTCAACATCTTTATTTCAGCTGGTTTTTTGTGGTTTGGAGGTTATGATGTGGCGAATGACCCAGATGGCGCTCCAATATGGAACTACACATTTACCAGAGTACCTGTAGCAGCAAGTACCACCTACGTTGTATCGCACATTTTTGATGCCGATCCCGATAATAATACAGCCACCAATGACGGTTCTATATATGGGTACCTGAATGGTCAACTTTTTGCAGTGTATGATGCTGTGAATGGTGTGCCAGCAACACCTGTAGGTTCTCTTTGGTCTCACCCAAACGCACCTGGTTTAGGAGCTGTTAACGGAGATACTTATAATGAAACCGGTCCGATTGGTGGAGCAACCGGATCACAAGCTTTTCTTGGTGACATCTCAGAATTTATCGCCTATGCCAAGGTACTCAATGACGCAGAAAGAATTATTGTGGAAAATTACCTTGGATCCAAGTATTTCGCCAATCTCGTGGTGAATGATTATTATGATCATCAAGCAACTCATGGAAAAGAAGTGATTGGTATTGGTCGTGATGTAGGGGCTACCAACATGCATAACACCAGTAAAGCGCGTAACCTATTTCAAATAGAAGCTGTTCCGGCGGAGTTTGATGTAGATACTGAGTACTTCTTAACTGGTAATGATGACACAGATATGTCCACATGGACAGTAACCAACGCTCCAAATTTGGGCATTAAAACTCAAAGAATTACTAGAGAGTGGAAGGTTGATCATACAGGAGATTTAGGAGACATTACCGTTACCCTGGATGCCAACGACCTACCAGCCCTACCTGCTGGACATACCAAATTGTGCTTGGTAATTGATGACTTAGATGGGCCTGTGAGTAATTTCAACAGTCCAACAACAAAAATTCTTGAAATGACTAACACATCAGGTTCCACATATCAAATCACAACTGATATACCTGATAACTCATACATTACTTTTGCCGCAGTTGATCCTGAAGTTAACTTCACAACCTCTACATCTTCTGGATTTGAATTAACAGGTTTAGGGGTGAATAATGCCATGGCTGTGGAAGTGCAACTTAACTACATTCCAGCAACTACAGTTAACGTTGGCTATACCAACACCGATAATACGGCTACAGAAGGCGCTGCTCCAGCTAATGATTACGACAACACCTCTCCCGCGACAGGTGCTGGTGCGTTGGTATTCACTCCTGGCAATCAAAAATTGAATATCACTTTTGATATCATGGGAGACGCCAATCCAGAACCTACTGAAGATTTCTTGTTGACAATTAACGCCAGTGGAACAACAGCAGGAATTGATATTGGGACCACCAATAATCACACATTTGTAATTTATGATGATGATAATCTACCAAAATTGGCTTTCAACGTTATTACATCCAGTCACCCAGAGAGTGCCGGAGCTGTTACTGTTGAAATAGTCAGATCTGGGAGTACAGTAGCTACTGCTACCTGCGAATACAGGTTGAGAATTGCTGGAGGCTCTGGGACGGCCACCAGTGCCGCCGATTATACCTTTGCACAGGGCACAGCAACTTTTCCTCCTGGAGCAACGAGTTTTATGATGCCTGTTAGCATTATTGACGATTTACTGGATGAACCCAACGAAACCATCATCTTTGAGCTGTTCAACAATGTCAATGCGGATTTTGATGCAGGCTTTACGGAACACACGATGACCATTGTTGATAATGACTCCCCCCCTACTCTTCAATTTACAATTACTAATTCTCAGGGCCCTGAAACACTCGGAGCACCTCAAATTGAAGTGTCTTTGTCTTCCAGTTCAACACAAACCATTACTATCGACTTCAACGATGACCTCACGGGAACCGCTACTGCGGGGAGCGACTACACTATAGCAGCCGTGAGGTCATCG
>JAUILH010000229.1 GCA_030433115.1 Bacteroidia bacterium
GCTCAATAGGTGAATTTGTGGCAAATCCGCAATTGCAGTCAATTATGAAATTGAGATTATGGGTAAAGCGAAAAATTGCTAAAAGGTGGAAATTTTCTTTTGAATATGGTTTTAATCCGATCTTGTCAGGAGAATATTTTAAGTATCCTGCACATACTTTAAGGGCGAACATTTCAAAGAACGGGAGTTTGTTTAAGAAAAAACTTAGATATAATCTTGGTATAGAGCCTGAGTACTATTCGAAATTTGATCAATATTTATTGGCCCCAGTGTTATTTTCGTTCTACCCTGGAGATCAAACAAGTGATCTGCCTGGCTATCTTTATACCAATTTAAAACTGACCATTTGGCTGGGAGATGTGGAACTGTTTTTTAAGGTTTGGCATGCCAATCAGGGAATAACTCCGTATAACTATTTCGATTTTGTAGATTATTGGGGAAAAGACAGATTCGTTAGTTTCGGACTTAAAAAGGTCTTCACAAACTGACGGCCAATTAGGTTTTTCTTTTCTTTTTCTTGGCCGCTGGAAATAGGACATTATTGAGTATTAATCTATACCCAGGAGAGTTTGGGTGAAGATTGAGGTCGGTTGGGGGATCTCCAACTCTGTGAGTATGATCTTCAGGATCATGGCCAGCGTAGAAAGTCCAGGTGCCTTTACCGTATTCTCCATGAATGTATCTGGCCGTATTTTCCTTTTCGTTATCACCCAAAACCAGGACACTAGATTTTAGATATTGTTTATTGAAAGCGGTAGTTTGCCCCATAAATCCATCAACGTCCAAGGTGTGATTTTGGCAAAGCATAGTTGGTACAATGTCCCATTTTGCTGAAAATTCGAATAGGTGGAATTTATCTTCTTTGCCAGACCGGTATTTTTGATGTTTTTTTGTAGCATCAATAGATGAGTATTCGTACTCATAGGGGTTGGTTTCTAGCTGAAAATCTTTGAACGCAAATGTTTGACTAAAATCTAATTTATTCTGAGCGTTTGGGTCTGCCGGATCGCCATCGTACATTTTTGCGCATATGTCTGTGTTTTGAGCTGCAAGTGCTATGTCGTAGGAATCCGTTCCGGAGCACATAGTAAACAGAAAACCACCTCCAGCTGTGTAGTCTCTAATACGCAAGGCGACCTCAAGTTTTAATTTAGAGACCTTATTGAATCCCAGCTTTTTTGCCATGGCTTCACTTCTTTCCTGCTGCTCTCGGTACCACGTTGCCTGACCATAAGCAGCATAAAACTTCCCATATTGTCCTGTAAAATCTTCATGATGCAAATGAAGCCAGTCGTATTCAGGCAACGCTCCAGAAACTATGGCCGAGTCGTATATTTCGTCATAGGGAATTTCTGCATAGGTTAAAACGAGTGTTACTGCATCATCCCAAGGCTGTTTTCCGTCAGGAGTATATACCGCCATTTTAGGAGGTTTTTCCAATTTTACAATTTCCTGATTTATTTCCGGATTAGATATTTCAGATTTTATTTGCGCAGCCTGTACATCCGCTATCACTTCAAATGAAACCCCCCTTATTTTACACTGTTCTTGAATTTCATTGTAATTCTTAACTAAAAAACTGCCGCCACGGTAGTTGAGTAGCCATTCAATATCAATGTCGTTTTGGAGTATCCAATAAGCAATTCCGTAAGCTTTCAAATGATTTTTCTGGGTGTCATCCATGTACATCAAGATGTAGGATGCTCTGCTCATGTTAATTGAGCAAATGATTAGTAGTATGCTAACTAAAAACTTCATTTAAAAATCTGCACTAATGTCATCCGGATCTTCAAATCCGTTGAAATCGTCTTCCATATCATTCATACGGGAAGACATGGTTATGGTTCCACCACCTTCAAAATCACCGTTTGGCAACATCATATTATCCGCACCCCCTTCAAAATTGTCCAAATTGTCAAATCTTGCCAGGTGGCCGATGAATCTCATTCTAATATTTTCTAGTGATCCGTTTCTGTGTTTGGCTATAACTAACTCTGCCTGACCTTGACACGGAGAGCCGTCCTCCCAGGTGTCTAATTTGTAATATTCAGGTCTATATATAAAAGATACAATATCTGCATCCTGCTCAATGGCACCAGATTCACGAAGGTCGGAAAGCAGAGGTCTTTTGTCTCCACCTCTTGATTCGACTGATCGAGATAGCTGAGACAGGGCGATAATAGGAATATTCAATTCTTTAGCAATTTCTTTAATCGATCTGGAGATGCTACTAATCTCTTGTTCACGATTGCCTTTTGTACTACTACCGCCACTCATCAATTGTAAGTAATCGATAATGATGAGATCAATGTCGTGTTGTTGTTTTAGTCTTCTCGCTTTTGCTCTCAGTTCAAAAATGGATAATCCGGGTGTATCATCTATAAATATAGGAGCCGTTGACAGTTTGTCGATTCTTGCGTGCAGTTGCTCATATTCATAGTCTGCCAGATTTCCTTTTCTCAATTTTTCCGCTGAGATTTCAGCCTCACTTGCGATCAACCTGTTCACAAGCTGAACGGAGGACATTTCCAGGGAGAATACGGCAACAGGTGTGTCAAAATCGACAGCAATATTTCGCGCCATAGACAATACGAAAGCTGTTTTACCCATACCAGGTCTGGCAGCCAATACAATCATATCAGATCTTTGCCAACCTGAAGTGATTTTGTCCAAATCTCTAAAGCCAGTAGCAATACCGCTTATCCCATCAGTATTTTGTCGGGCTTTATCAATCTCTTCCAATGCCTGCCGCATGATCGTGCTCATGCTATCATAGTTCTTTCGGATATTTCCTTCCGCCACACCATATAATTCGCTTTCAGCTCTATCCAATAGATCAAATACATCTGTGGTTTCATCAAAAGCATTCCGAATAGTATCAGACGAAATCCTAATCAGTTCTCGAAGAATGTGTTTTTGAGAAATGATTCTGGCATGGAATTCAACATTGGCAGAGCTTCCCACGCGATTTGTAAGTCTACTGATGTAATCTTTGCTTCCGATGAGACTCAGTTCTCCCTTTTGTTTAAGCTTCATGGTTACCGTTAGAATATCTATCGGTTCCGAGTCCTGAAACAGCTCCATGATACAGGCATAAATGCGCTTGTGGGCATCCTTGTAGAAACTCTCTGGCGATAAAATTTCTATCACATCATTCACAGCATTGTTGTCAATCATCAATGCTCCCAACACACCTTCCTCAAGATCCACGGCCTGAGGCTGCACTCTCCCACCTTCTGCACCTGCTAATTGCGGCCTTTTGCTCTTAAATCTCGACTTATCTTTTATCGCCTCCTCATTCATAAATTCAAAGATACTTCATAAGTTATTCTTATGCACCAAAATCTTTTCAATGATGCATTAACAGGGTTATGAACAATGTATACTCATCAAAAAGTTAGCCATATTTCATATCTTTAAAAAGTGATTCGATGGATATTTTTATCAACATGTTTGTTTCTAGGAGCTTGTAAGAAGAAAGACGAGCAGCCGCCAGTGGTCGAAATTGAATCGCCAAGTGCCTTATCTACTTTCAATTATCAGGATGCCATAATTGTTACTGCTTCTATCAATGATGAATCTAATCTGGATTATGTTGATTTGGAATTGTTGTCAGGTTCATTGCAGTTATTGCAGTCGAAGAGGTTCCAGGTGGATGGCAAAAATTATAATCTAAGTGCAGGATTTGATTTGGACGACATTCATTATGAAACTGGTCAATATTTTATTAGAGTCAGTGCTTTTGATGGTACTAATGACAATTCTGAATACCTTGAATTTTCCTATCAGGGTGTTGCCAGACAAT
>JAUILH010000230.1 GCA_030433115.1 Bacteroidia bacterium
TTAGCAACGTTGTGCTTTTTTGTATGAAACACCGTGTGGAGCATTAAAAACTTTGTAAAAAAAATATTTTAATTCAAAATTGTAACTTTCTTAATGGCCTTATCTTACACTCAACCCACTATTGAAGAAGTCTTAAATAAACCTATGGCTTCGCCAAATAAAAGCTATCCATATTCTGATCTTGCCGACCGAAGATTTGAAGAACTTCACTACTCAATTGGAAAACTAAGAATTGAGAAAGGTGACTGGAAAGGGCAGTTTGACGAAATTAATCTTCTGCAAGGAGTTAGGGAACGCGGGCGAGATTGTAGCTTGCATTTGGATGGCAAATCACTTGGACTAATTCAGTGCAAGTATAGTATTGATAGCGGAAACAGAATTTCTAGGCCAGAGTGTGCAAGGGAGATCATCAAGTTTGTACTGCATTACCTTTTGGACAAACGGTTAATTCACGACCCTAAGAATTTTACGTACTGGTTTGCCGTCTCCTACGGTTTCAATGAAAAGGCTAAAGATTTACTGGACGACTTCAACAACGAGATACTAAAACAGGCAGAACTAAAAGATTGGACAGAAACTGTAATAAATGCCAATGAAGGACTGAAATACCTTAAGTATAATGACATTGAATCGGACCTTAAAACGGTACTCGAATCAATTACCGTAAAGAAAATAATCCCACAAGACTTAGACACGCTGCTAAATACTGACGGTTTCCAATCTATTATCAAGACCTTTTTCGAGGTTAGAATGGTGATAGAATCGGAATCTGTTGAAAGGCTGACGGAAGAGCTAAAAAAACAGAATGAATACCAAATCACTTCCAATATTCCGGTCGATGTTATTCTCCAAAAACTTGATCATGCCTCCCACTACCTAACGGATTACAATAGCTCTTTTGAAGGGGTAGATAATTCGCATATAGAAAGAAAGGAAACGAATGATTTGCTACAATGGATCAAATCACCATTGGGAAAAAATGAGGAACCTGTGGTTTTGTTGGTTGGCGGTGCCGGTAGTGGAAAAACGGTTATTCTAAAAGATGTGTTTCTGAAGCTCAAAGAAACTAACGTACCTGCAATTGCCTTAAAAGCTGATAGGCTTTATGCTGAAAGTATCACAGATCTACAAAACAAAATTGATCTCGAAGACTCGTTCGAAAAAGTAGTTCGAACTCTAAGCGAGGCCAGTGAACGGGTAGTTGTGCTTATTGACCAGATAGATGCGCTTTCCCAGTCTTTATCAGCCAAACGAGAATACCTCGATGCCTACAATCTTCTGGTTAGGAAGCTTATTGCCATTGATCGGGTAAGGGTGGTTATTTCTGTTAGGGCATACGATCTCGATTATGACAATGAATTGAAGTTCTACAAAAATCAAAAAAGCTTCAAAGTTGGTTTCCTAAATGCAGGTCAGGTTACACAGGTGCTCAATAAGCTTGGAGTAAGAGAGAACGAAGTACCTGGGCAATTACTCAACCTTCTGCAAACGCCACATCATCTAAATGTGTTTTGCAAGGTGTACGATACCCAAACCAACCTTCGATCAATAACCACACTACATGACCTGTATGAAAGTCTCTGGATTCAGAAAATAGTCAAGATTCCAAACACATCGTCAGCGAATACCGATAAATGCCAAAACCTAGTTTTTGCCATCGCGGAACAGATGCACGGAGAGCAGCGAATTAGCACTCCCTCAAAGCCATTTTCCAAGTCGTTCACAAACGAGATTGACTATTTGAAAAGCTGTGGAATCTTAACCGAAGCGGATAGGGAAGTCCAGTTTTTTCATCAAACATTTTTTGATTTTGCCTTTGCAAAGCAATTCGTTCAGAACGGAAATCCAGTAACAAGCTACATACTTGAAAACCACCAAGGTCTTTTCATTCGATCCAGCTTGAAAATGATCATTGGCTTTCTGCGCGAACAAAATCACGCTTCATACATAAAAGCCCTCGAAACCATTCTACTTTCCTCGAAGTACCGCTTCCATATCAAACTAATGCTATTGAACCTGCTTGGTTTTGAAGAAGCCCCAACAACAAAGGAAAAGCAGCTTGTAAAATCCTACATTCTACCGAGTAAAGAACTGAAACTACCTTTTCTAGAGTCGGTTATAGGCAATAGTTGGTTTACGTTTCTTCTTGAAGAAGGAGAGCTGAATAAGCTGATTACTCAAAAGATTGGCTGGCGCAACAAGATCGCTGAACGCGATTGGGGAAAAGCGAATAAGGTTGTGGCCAAAATCAAAACCCTTCTACACTATAAAAGCACTTCTGAAAGGTGGTATGCACAAATTAACCTGCTGTGGCAGATTTTGATCAAACAACTACCCAAAAGCAGACAATCCGTTTGTGATTTTCTTTTGTATTGTTCTGAATTTGAAGGGAAATCAAAGTTCATTTTCCGGTTGCTCTACCATGTTAAAGAATGGGATATTCCAGGAGCTTTCCAGCTCTTCGAAAAACTTGAAGCCGAAGCAGGAGCTGATCGTTTTGGTTATTATAAGATACTCGAAGATGCGTTGAATTTCAATGTTGATTGGGTTATGCAGAAGTACAAGGCCCATTGCCTTAAAAAAATTAAAACCATCAATAGTTCCAACGACAAACCTCATTTTGAGCATCAGGACGAGGAGCTATTTAAAAAGATGTTCGAGGTTGATGCCAGCAAAGCGTTCGACTTCGCATTGGATATTGTCAAGCGGATTTCTGCAAAAACAAGTGGCGCGGATAAATCTAAACTGTACATCGACTTGGGTTTTTGGCTGTTCGATTATGAGCGTCATGGTCGTTCTCATGGTTACGAGGCTATATATCATCTGCTTGTAGATAAAGTGCAAGAGCAAGCAGAACAAACTACTCAATGGTTCGACCAGTTTTTTGCAGATCATCTGAACAGTAATTCCATTACCATCTTAAGGCTGTTATTCTTCGGGCTGTTGGCAAACCCCGCTCATTATGCAAACGAGATATTTCAGCTAATGGAGCTGTTTCATCAAAAAGGTGGACTGGAGGGAGACGGGAAGGTTCAATTCCAGTTCCGGCAGCTATTAACAGCAGTTTATCCACATTTCAATCAAGCGGAAAAAGAAACGATAGACAAGCTCATTCTTTCAATTCAGTCGAAGTACGAATTTGGAATATATACTGATGACAACAACAAGAAACGACATACTTTAATACGATATGGCCGTCACCAATTTCTCTATTTAAGTGCCATTCCATTAAACGAAGTGATGGCAAGGCCACAGCTAGAAAAACGCTTCAAAGAACTGCAACGAAAGTTTAAGACTATTAAAGATGAAGAACCCAACAAGTTGCGTATAAGAGGTGTTGGCCCACCAATGGACAGCTCGGCTTACAATAAAATGACATTCGATCAATGGGAGCAAACATTTGAAAAGTATGATGCAGAGTATAAAGCCGAGTTCACGTCGTCCAAAGGGACAATTTTAGAACACTCCCGGGCATTTCAAGCAGAAGTAAAAATCAGGGCATCACATTTCTTTTCATTCATTGAAAAGCTGATTGACGAGAATAAAGCACCCTACCAATACATAGTCGCTGGCGTCACAGGTTTAAAAGAGGCAAAATACAACGCAGCCGAAGTCCAGCGTATCTACAAAAAAGCACTCTCCATTCCATTTGATCGGGAATACACGCTTTACTTCGTTTGGGTGTCCTCATACTTCATAGAAGCCAAAATTCTGGATCAGGATGTACTGGAATACCTGATCGAAATTGCCAAGAATCACCCAGACCCAGAGGGCAACACCATTCGCAACGATGCGCT
>JAUILH010000072.1 GCA_030433115.1 Bacteroidia bacterium
CCCAATTTTGAATACCGCCGATTGAATTCTCAGTGTTTGCGATCCTTCAATAATGTCTTGAATGGTCAGTCCTATGGCTACATCCGATTGTAAAACCTGATCGAGAGTTTTGATCTCTCCAACGGGCACATTGCTTTCAAGGCATGCTGTGTAGAGTGTGTCAAACGATAGTTGTTTGCTTGACTTTTGAAGCAGCTTGTGCAAATCTCGCCTGTGTTTTACCCGGTTCAAATTAGAGTTGAAACGTGTGTCAGATGACAACTCACTTAAATTAAGAATGTCGCTCAGTTGCCTGAACTGTGTGTCATTGCCAATAGCCAAAATCAATTGACGCCCTTCTGCTGTTTCCAGAATTTCACCATATGGCGCAATATTGGGGTGCAATGAGCCGTTTCGTTGAGCAACTATGTCATTCATTAAATAATTACTTGCCTGGTTGACCAAAGAAGCAATGGCGGTTTCTTCCAATGAGACTTCAATCGAACAGCCTTTTCCTGTTTTTAAATGTTGAATAATCCCAAGCAATAAGCCTTCTTTGAGCTGATGTGCTGCCAAAACATCAATAAGTGCAACTGGCATTTTAGTTGGAGGACTGTCTGCTTGACCATTCATACTCATAAAGCCCGTTTCAGCTTGGAGCACTGCGTCATATGCCGGTCTGTTTGAATGTGCAAAGCCTTTAATTGTGCCTAAAATAATGTCTGATTTCAAAGATTTTAGCGACTCGTAATCCAAACCCATTTTTTTTGCGCTACTGTCCCTCAGGTTAGAAATGACCACGTCAGCATTTTTAATCAACGATTTGCAACGAGCAAGATCAGAATCATCCTTCAAATTAAGGTCAACGATTTCCTTGCTGTGGTTCACTGAAGCATAGTAAGCTGAAATGGCTTGCTTTTCTCGAGTGGTTTTCCAGGAGCGGGTGACATCACCACCCTTAGACATGTTCTCAACCTTAATCACTTTTGCCCCCATTTCAGCAAAGAAAGTACCTGCCGCCGGACCGGCCAGAACTGTGGATAATTCAATAATGCTTAAATCCTTCAGAATTGACTTCATAAAGTAAAACTAGCTTTTTTCAATTGGTTTTCAAGGTGTTTTTTCTCTGGCACAGAATTTGTTAATTTTTTGTTAACCAACGTTTGTGCTGTAATGGAAGCTGCGGCAAAATCGTAAAACCAATAAACATGAAAAAATATATACTTCTTATAGCAATCGCACCAGCATTAAGTTTACAATCCTGCATAGTAAAAGTTAAAACCGTTCACGACGGACAAATCGGTATCAAAAGATCATTCGGAAAGGTAAAGCCTAAGGCCCTTGAGCCTGGCTTGAAATTATACTTTTTAGGAACACGTGTTTTTAAACTCGACGGAACTGTACAAAGAAGCCGAATAACTACTCAGGCAAGATCAAGAGATGGAGTCCTTTTGACACCAAGTATTGACATTACATTTCAGTTGAATAAAGATATGGCGCCTGCAACATTTATTAAGTACGGTGGAAATAACAGAACTCTTAACGATATGTACAGCACTTTTATTAAACCAACAGTTGAAAGTACCATGGCTCAATTTATTGGTGAGAAAGATGCTGAAGGCTTGTATAATATTAGAAGAGAAGAAATCCGCAATGAAATGATTGCTCGTCTTAACAATGCATTATATAACGAAGGCGTTCAATTAAATGACGTCATGGTGCAAACCATTGGCCTAAGTACAAGTTACAGAAGACTCTTAAGTGAAAATGCCCTCTTTGAGAAGAAAAAGGAAAACCTTGACTATCAAATTGAGCTGAAAAAGAAGGAAAATGAATTGAAGGCTGTAGCGGCTGAGGGCTCCAAACAACGAACCATCATATATGCAGAAGGTGATAGCGCCAAGTATAAAATTGTTGGTCCCGAATTAACCCCTATGATTCTTGAAAAGGAAAGGATTGATGCTCAAAAGGAAATCGGAAAAAGCGGAAATGCTCAATACATCATCATTGAGAAAGCAGACTAATTCATTTTGAAATCAACTTCCATTTTGAATTTAGGGATTTCGACACGCATCAGTTCACCGGTCTCCATGTTCTTAAAGGTGTAGTAGCCATGCATGGTTCCTAATTCGGAAATGATGTCGCATGAGCTGGTATACTCATGAGAATCTCCCGGATCGAGAAGAGGTTGTTGACCAATAACACCATCACCACGAACAATTCTGGTATCCGCAAGGCTGTCAAAAATCACCCATTTTCTAGATAATAGTTTGACGGGAAAGGTATTTTCATTTACCAACTTAATGGTGTAGGAAAAGATATAGTAATCCAAATTTGGACGTGAAAAGTCCTTTTTGTATTCCGGCTTAACAGAAATTCTAACGCCTTGAGATATGTCTGTAATTTGGCTCATTCCAATATATATGACTGAGTTGAGATCAAAATGGTTGCTTTTATCTCCTCGAATTTTCTCTCTCATAGCCAATTACCCGGTCATAACCCTCGGAAAAAACACGTTGATACACTAAAATGGTGTAATCATTCTCAGTCTGAAAATGTGTGCCTTCAATTTCTTCTGTGTTGATGCCTTGTTCCTCAGGTAGGGCGTATAAATAATTATGATAACCTTGCTTCACAATGGCCGTTAGTTCATACATTTTTTCGCGCTCGTTATACGTCATCTTAAAGCGATCATCCAATTGCCAGTTAGAGAGTCCGCCAAAGACAAATACGTTTCCTTGCTCATAAGGAGCGTCTGCCTTTAAGCTAAAATGCACCTTGGCGTAGCCGGCATCAATATGGCTGCTTTGGTCGTTTTCGTTTTTAATAATAAATCGACCATTGATGTCTTGCTGACTCAGATATTGTTTGTATCCTCTGCTTTCTTCAGGGAAAAGGGTGTAGTGATAGAAGTCATCTCCTTCAAGTTTAATGGATTTTATTTTCTCGCCTTTAAATTGGATGCTTTTTAAATCCAGGTATCTAAATTCCATGTTGCCATCAAAAGAGGCCTCATCATTATAATTATAGATCAACTTATTGTTCTGAATGAATTGTGGCTTTAGTTTGCCAATGGCATTGTCCCAACGGTTGTTTTGTAGTATTTGAACGTGAATTTCCTGAAAAGGATCGGCAATAGGGTAGGTGGCATGATCGATGGTAAATTGAATAGTTTGTTTGTAAGCCATTTGATTCACATCAGTTGGGCGCATAATGTCGGTTACGACTTCCGTTTTCTTTTCGAATACTGTAAATCTTTGCGTAATTACCGGAGATTCCATGTCATCATTTTCATACACCAATAAAATATAATTACCCGATTTGGTAAACTTCACATCTGCGTTGGGCAATTGAACCCTGTAATTAATGTACCTTATATATGTGTTGAACGATTCCTCAAAATCATTGATGGGGTTTTCAGCAAAACCGTCAATGAACTCAGTAGCCATCAAATCAGATGCTTGCCAATCATATGTGCAGTGTATCAGAGTGTAGCTGTAGTCACCTAGGTCTTCGTTCAAATCATCAAAATAAAAATTCAACACATCATCAGAGCCCAATTGGATAAATGGATCAGATAATTCCCAATTATTTGCAAATACCACTGGGGTGTAAATCCCCTCTTTATAGGTCCGGTTCTCGTATCTAACAGTATTGCCTTCAAAGTAGTCGTCGTTATTTTTGATGGGTTCATCTAAGTCTTTTTCTGCTTTGTCTTCAAAAGCAAATAAGTTGATACTGACTAATAAAAGCGCGAATAGGGTAATTTTATTATTTAGAATCATTCTAAATTAATTTAATGAACTTTGTTTGGATGGCAAAAACAGTGCCTCATTTGTACAAATTTATAATTTTGAGCATCATTTTTAAGCTGCAAAGAACATGTCAAAATCCATTAGGATTCGCAAAGGCTTAGATATTAAGCTACAAGGAGAAGCAGAGAAGGTGTTTGTTGCACCTGAAATGCCAGACGTATTTGCGATAAAACCACCAGATTTTCATGGGTTAACTCCAAAGTTAACTGTGAAAGTAGGCGATAAGGTTAAGGCCGGTACGGTCATATTTTTTGATAAGTACCGCGAAAAGATCAAGTATACCGCTCCAGTCAGTGGTGAGATTGCCAGTATCGAAAGAGGAGAAAAAAGGAGAATTTTAGAGGTGAGGATTTTACCTGATAAAGAGATTTCCTATGAGTCTTTTAAGTCTGGCGACCCTTCAACCATGTCAGGAGATGAAATCAAAGAGAACATTTTGAACGCAGGTCTTTGGCCAGTATTGAAAATGAGACCACTCGATATTGTTGCTGATCCTGATGACAGTCCAAAAGCAATTTTTATTTCAGGCTTTGATTCGCATCCATTGGCTCCCGACTACGATTTCGTGTTACACGGTAATCAGGACGTATTCCAAAAAGGATTGAACGCCATCACTAAGTTGACAGATGGGAAGGTGCATTTAACACTAAGAAGCAATGGTGCTCATGATGCAGCGTTAACAGGTGCTAAGGGGGTTCAGATCAATAACATTTCAGGACCTCATCCGGCAGGTAATGTAGGTACGCAAATGCATCACATTGATCCTGTAAATAAAGGTGAAGTTGTATGGCATCTGAACGTTCAGGATGTCATGATGATCGGTAGACTATTTGATTCAGGGAAATATGACTCATCAAAGGTTATTGCCATTACTGGTTCAGGATGCAAAAACCCTAAATACTACAAAACCAACATAGGTGCTTGTGTTAATAAAATGTTGGCAGGGAATATTCATGAAGGAGATTACAGAGTAGTAAGCGGAAACGTTTTAACAGGAGATAAAATTTCAACTGACGGTTTCATAGGATTCTACCACAATCAAATTACGATTATACCTGAAGGGCATGATCCACAATTCTTAATGACAGATGGATGGTTAAGCCCTGGTTTTAAGAAAAAATCATTGTCCAGAACTTATCCAAGCTGGTTGATGCCCAATAAAAAGTATGATCTCAATACCAATAAAAATGGTGAAGAGCGTGCTTTTGTAGTAACTGGACAGTACGAACAAGTTTTCCCATTTGATATTTACCCTGTTTACCTCATTAAGTCGATCATTGTAAATGATATCGATGGTATGGAAAAGTTGGGGATTTATGAAGTTGGACCAGAAGATTTCGCTTTGTGTGAGTACGTTTGTACCTCTAAAATCGGCGTTCAGGATATTGTAAGAAACGGATTGGATGTCATTCAGAAGGAATGCATGTAAATTGAATTAAAACCTTACTTGTGAAAGGATTACATAATTTTTTAGAAAAGAAAGTCAAGCCAAAATTTGCACCAAAAGAGGGCAAAAAACCAGGCATGGCTTATTGGGTATACGATAGTTTAGAAACTTTCTTATTCACCCCAGGACACGTGACCAAAAAAGGGACGCATATTAAAGATGGTATCGACCTTAAAAGAACCATGTTCATGGTTATCTTGGCGTTGGTGCCATGTTTGTTATTTGGTATTTACAATACAGGTCATCAGTATTATTTAGGACAAGGACTACACACTGGTGTGATGGATGGATTTGGAGACAAATTGGCTTTCGGTTTAATGAAAGTCTTGCCGTTCATTGTAGTGTCTTATGGCGTTGGATTGGGCGTTGAATTCATTTTCTGCTGGAAGAAAGGTCATGAGATTCATGAAGGTTTTTTGGTGTCAGGAATGTTAATTCCACTTGTGATGCCGATGGATACACCTTTATGGATGGTAGCTGTGGCCACTGCTTTTGCCGTATTAATAGGTAAAGAGGTTTTTGGTGGAACAGGAATGAACATTCTGAATGTTGCACTGGTTGCCAGAGCCGTTATTTTCTTTGCCCACCCAACAGCAATTTCAGGAAATACTGTTTGGATTCACGCCGACACAGAGACCATTAAAGTAGCTGGTGAAGATGGGAAGGAAGTAGAAGAAGAACTGAAACTGGTTGCCCACGTTGAAAACGGGGAAGTCGGGGTCGAGAAACTCTGGAAAAATGGAATCATTGTCAATGTGGACGGAGAAAAAGTAGGGGAGATTGTGGATTATGAATTGACTGCAGATTCTGAGGTGAATGCATTTACTGGTGAAACTGCTCTGGGCTATGCAGCATCAACGGCTAAATATCAAAAGTCAATCAATGCCAACCTTGAAACCATTGAAAGTAATAAGGAAGTCATTGCTGAGTTGGAAGCCAAAGGTTCGTTAACAGAAAAAGAACAAAAGATTTTGACATTTGTTAAAGATCAAAACGAGAAAAGTTTGGCTAAGAACAAAGACTTAGAGAAAGCACAGGAAGTTCAAATGTCCAGAGTGCCTGAGACAGAAGAGGCCTTTGTTGGTTTCATCCCGGGCTCTATCGGTGAGACTTCAGCACTCTGCTGTATTCTGGGAGGTTTGTTTTTGATCTTTGTAGGAATTGGTAGTTGGGAAATTATGTTGTCAATGATCTTCGGTGGTTTGGCAATGGGTTACATGCTTAATGCAATGGATTTAAATCCTTTTACCGATATGGATCCCGTAAGACAAATCATGTTAGGCGGTTTCATGTTTGGAGCTGTGTTCATGGCTACTGACCCAGTGACTGCTGCTCAAACCAGAACAGGTAAGTTCATCTATGGTGCCATTGCAGGACTGCTGGCTATCCTAATTAGGGTAGTGAACCCAGCATACCCTGAGGGGGTAATGTTAGCCATTTTATTTGCTAACGTGTGTGCGCCATTGATCGATCATATGGTGGTATCTCAGAACATCAAGAGAAGATTAAAAAGAACTAAAGTTAAAGCTGCATAATTATGGCAATCAATAAAGAAAGTAACGGCTACGTAATTGGATTTTCCATTGTAATGGTTGTAGTGGTTGGTGCTATTTTGGCGGGAGTAGCTATGGCGCTTCAACCGGCTCAAAAGGCCAACGTGAGAAACGAAAAGATGCAGAACATTCTTCAGGCTACCGGAATGGAGCTTGATAGAGATGAGGCAAGTGACAAGTTCAAAAAGCACGTGTCTAAGCGATTGATTTTGGATTACTATGGGAATGTCCTTGAAGGTTCAGAAATGACAAGTGAGGACGAGATCAAAGATGGCAATGAAAAAGATGCCTTTAATGTAGATATGTTGAAGGAATTCAAAACCATCAAGAACCCTAAGGATAGAAATTACCCTTTGTTTGTGGTTGACTACAAGGACAAAACTTACTATGTAGCTCCGGTGCAGGGACAAGGTCTATGGGCAGCTGTTTGGGGCTATATTGCCCTTGAGGAAGATGGCGTAACCATTGCCGGAGCCGTATTCGATCACAAATCGGAAACTCCTGGTCTTGGAGCAGAAATTGCTCAAAAGTGGTTCCAAGAGCCTTTCATTGGTAAAAAGATTGCAGAGAACGGTGAATACACAGGAATTTCTGTGATCAAGCCCGGACCTCAATTAGATGAACATTCTGTTGACGGTATCTCAGGAGGTACTTTCACCAGTGTTGGTGTTGATGAAATGATTAAGAGAACGATGGTAGTCTATTTTAACTATTTATCGTCAAGTGAATTAACTCAGAATTAATAAGCTTATTATGAGTACAGAAACAGTAGAAAAAGAAAAAGAGCCATTATTCTCTAAGAAGAATAAAGCGCTAATCACCGATCCGTTGAGCGACAATAACCCGATTACCATTCAGGTATTGGGTATTTGTTCTGCACTAGCGGTAACGGTTAAAATGAACAACGCTTTGGTAATGTCATTGTCGGTACTGGCTGTATTGATTCTGGGTAACCTGGTAGTGTCATTAATGAGGAATGTCATTCCCGGTCGAATCAGAATTATTGTGCAGTTGGTTGTAGTTGCCTCTTTGGTAATTATCGTGGATCAGGTACTTAAAGCCTACGTTTATGATGTGTCTAAGCAGTTATCGGTTTTCGTTGGACTGATCATTACAAACTGTATCATCATGGGACGATTGGAAGCCTTTGCACTTGGTAACAAACCTTGGCCATCTATTTTGGATGGAATCGGTAACGGTCTGGGTTACGGTTTGCTCTTGGTGGTCATTGCATTTTTCAAGGAATTGTTTGGATCTGGAACATTGATGGGAATTGAAATCTTTGGAAGCAACGGAGCTGAGCCAACAGGATTGTACGCTATTGGCTATGAAAATGATGGTTTGATGTTGTTACCGCCATCTTCATTGGTCATTGTAGGAATCTACATCTGGATTCAAAGAAGTAGAAAAAAGCATTTAATTGAAACGCATTAATAAATCAGGAAATGGATTACGTATCGATATTAATTAGAAGTGCCTTTGTAGACAATATGATCTTCGCATTCTTCTTTGGAATGTGTTCGTATTTGGCAGTATCTAAAACAATTAAAACGGCCGTAGGATTAGGAGCTGCTGTAATCTTTGTATTGACAGTAACAGTTCCGATCAACTGGTTGTTAGACCAGTATGTATTGCAACCTGGTGCTTTATCATGGTTGGGAGCAGAATATGCCGAAATGGATTTAAGTTTCCTATCATTCATTCTATTCATTGCGGTAATCGCATCTATTGTTCAATTGGTAGAGATGATCGTTGAGAAGATTTCTCCAGCGCTGTACGGTGCTTTGGGTATTTTCCTGCCATTGATCGCTGTGAACTGTGCAATTTTAGGTGGAGCACTCTTCATGCAAGAGAAGCAGTTTGAGAACATTGGTAAAGCAACAACTTACGGATTTGGATCAGGTGTTGGTTGGTTCGTAGCCGTTGTATTAATTGCAGCGATTAGAGAGAAGATCAGATATTCTCATGTACCGGCTCCACTAAGAGGTGTGGGTATGGCATTTATCATTACCGGTTTAATGGGAATCGCGTTTTTAGGATTTTTAGGATTTTAATAGAGTTAAGGAAGAGATATGGATGTTATAATTATTACGGTTGTTGTCTTTCTAGCAGTAGTTCTGCTATTGGTAGCCCTTTTATTGTTCGCTAAGGCGAAATTGGTGCCATCCGGAAAGGTTAAATTGACGATCAACGGAGACAAGGTTTTGGAAGTAGAGGGAGGAAGCACTCTTCTAGCTACACTGGGCTCTAACGGAATTTTCTTGCCATCAGCATGTGGTGGTGGTGGTACTTGTGTTCAATGTACTTGTCAGGTTTTAAGCGGAGGAGGAAGTATCTTGCCTACTGAAGAACCTCACTTCTCAAGAAAAGAAATCGCTGATAATTGGAGATTAGGTTGTCAGGTGAAGATCAAAGAGGACATGGAAATCCACGTGGAAGAAGAAATCATGGGGATTAAAGAATGGGAAGCCAAAGTGGTGTCTAACTACAACGTGGCAACCTATATCAAAGAGTTTATTGTTGAGATTCCGGAAGATATGGATTATAAGGCTGGGGGATATATCCAGATTAAAATCCCAAAATGTACCGTGAAATTCTCTGATATGGATATCACAGCACATCCTCAAGATCACCCGGGAGAACCAGATAAGTTTGAAAAAGACTGGTCTGAAGGCAAGTATGCCATTCGCGACTTGGTCATGAAGAATGACGAAGAGGTGGTGAGAGCTTACTCAATGGCTTCTTACCCTGCTGAGGGTAGACGAATCATGCTGAACGTGAGGGTAGCTGCTCCACCATGGGATAGAAAGAATGATAAATGGATGGATGTCAATCCCGGTATTGCCTCATCTTATATCTTCAATTTGAAAGAAGGAGACCCTGCAATTATTTCAGGACCTTACGGAGAATTCTTCATTAACCACTCTGATGCGGAAATGCTGTATGTGGGTGGTGGTGCCGGTATGGCTCCTATGAGGTCTCACTTGTACGAGTTGTTCAAGACTTTGAAGACAGACAGAAAAGTAACTTACTGGTACGGAGGTCGATCTAGAGCAGAATTGTTCTACATCCACTACTTCCGTGATTTGGAAAAGGAATTCCCGAATTTCAAGTTCTACATGGTATTGTCTGAGCCTAAAGAAGAAGATAATTGGGTCGAGAAAAAAGACATTCACGATGAAGAAGGTGATGGTTTCTTAGGATTCGTTCACCAATCTGTAATCGATCAATATTTGGTGCATCATGATGCACCTGAAGACATTGAATTCTATTTCTGCGGACCACCAATGATGAACGTGGCGGTGGAGAAGATGTGTGAAGATTGGGGAGTACCACCTGAAAATGTGCGATTTGATGATTTCGGTGGTTAATCAAATCTTTAACTATAAAATTAAGTCCCTTCACTTACTTTGTGGAGGGATTTTTTTGTTGATTTCAGCATGTTCTGATTCAAAGGAAACTGACCGTGAAAAGGGGACATCAACAGTTCCACAGGAAAAGCAAACGCCAAAAATTGAAGTAGGTGATTACATTGAAGTCAAAGGAGAAGCACAAGGCACCACCTATAGCATTGTTTATCAAGTTAATGAAAGCGGCGTCCTAAAAGCGGATATTGACTCTCTGTTACTCGATTTTGATAATAGCCTGTCCACCTATAATCCTGGCAGTTTGATCTCCGAGTTCAATGCCAATAAAGAAGTCATTCCCGACCAAAATTTTAAGGCTGTCCTGGCGCTATCCCGAGACATGTATGAAATCACCAATCACGCCTTTAATCCAGCCATTTACCCAATTATAGACCTATGGGGAATTGAAAGAGACGATTCCGAAATAGTAGATTCCATTGATGTGATTGAAACGCTTCAGCTCTGTAAATTTGAGGATATTCAGTTCGATCGAAAAGACACAACTAAACTCATTGCGCTCAATGACAATATGATTGAATTCAACGCCATTGCTCAGGGATTTAGTGTGGATTTGGTGGCTAAGTTCCTTGAGTCAAAGGGAATTCAAAATTACCTGGTTGAAATAGGAGGAGAGTTGTTCGGAAAAGGTCGCAACCAGAACGATCAGATCTGGAAAATTGGAGTAGAGGAACCTCATGAAGATAAAACGCAACAGGGGGAGCCAGTTGCATTAAAAATCATGTTGGACGGAAAAGGTTTGGCGACCAGTGGGAGTTACCGAAAGTACAAAATGCAAGACGGTAAACGCCTCTCGCACACCATAGACCCAAAGACGGGGTACCCATCAAGTAATAATTTGTTAAGCGTCACCGTTGTGGCCGAAAACGCTGCAATTGCAGATGCATACGCAACAGCATTTATGGTAATGGGCCTAAACAAAACATTGGAATTTCTGGAAAATCACCTGGAAATAGACGCTTTCCTTATTTATGATGACAATGGAACACTGAAATCCGTTAAATCAGAAGGTTTGGCCGTTTTGATGCCGCCAAGTTAAGCCGGATTCTCTGCCTGACACTTCTCCTCAGGTCTTGCACCGCAGATAGAGCAGCCTGCTCCTTCATCTTGCAATAATGGGTTGTTGCTCGCACACGTCCCGGCGAACTCTCCTCCCTTTTTAGCCCATATTTTAATGGCAATACCGGCAACAGCCAATCCTAATAAACCAATGGTCAAAAGTGCTAATTTCATAAGACAAAGATAAGACTTTATGAACTACAGATTGTCGTCTGTTTGATATATGTTGTGGAATTCTGCTAACTTTAGACTATGAAGGCAAGCGTTTTTAAAAGTGCTCCATTACTTTGCTTATTGTTGGTCCTGTTGCAAACCACCTATGTATCGGCGAATTATATCCCAACTAGACCAATCCCTATTCCTGAAGAGGCTTACCTCAAGAAATCTAAGGAGTTTGATATTGCTTTGTTTGCGCCAATGCTGCTCTCCAATGAAATTCAAGTGCCTCAATATGAGAAGTTGGAAATAGGAATCGACCTACCTACTAGCGTCAATCAGTCTGTTAAGAGGTTCATTCACCATGTCCATCAAGGGATTAAAATCAATCCATTCGATTCAGCGCAAATAGATGTGTACGCCACATTCACACATCCGGCCTCCGGTATTTCACATAGAGTTAATGGTTTCTATTATGAAGAATTTCGTCGTATCACGTCTCACCCCAAGAAAGAAAAATGGTATTGGAAAGAAGATACTACCTCCTATATCTTTCGATTGAGGTTTGCGCAAGGACAACTCGGAGACTGGGTGGTTCAGACCTACTACAAATTAGGAGAGGAAGCTGTGGTGACAGGACCAGGGTTCAAATTTACAATGATAGAGTCAGATAATCCTGGTTTTGTGAGAAGGGGAAATGACGGCAATGAAAATGATAAATACCTCAGATTCGATAACGGTGAAACTTTCATTCCAATTGGAGAAACTGTGGCTTATGACGATTGGGCAGAGTTAAAACCTTCGAGCTACAATTATTTTAAGAAGACCATTGATGAATTGGCGGATAATGGGGCAAATATGGTTCGGCTTTGGATGAATGTAGGAGGTTTTTTAATCGAAAGAGAAAGGCTGGGTGTTTATGGACGTGAATACTCCCGATTTCACAAAAAAGAAATTAACCGTCAACATTACGCCTGGGAGTTAGACAAAGTGATGGATTACTGCAGAAAACGAAAAATGTATGTCATGATGGCATGGATTGGTGCAGAATCAGATAAAGCTGAGGATTGGGGAATTCCGCCACACGGATGGGAATACAATCCTTATAGAGTCGAATTGGGATTGGATATACACTTTGATTTTTTCAACAGTGATTCAGCCAGGTATTATGTGAAAAGAAGGTATAGATATATTATGGCCAGATGGGGGTACGATTGTTATATTCCTTTTTATGAATTGATTGGAGAACCTTCAAAAATAGGTGAGGAACATAAGGGAGGCGTTCAGGTGATAGAGGACTGGTTGAGTGAAATGAGTGATTATGTTCATGTGGAAGATTATCATTACCATCTAACCATAACTGATTTTGCTAATAGCACGGCTGGCTCAAATTGGAGAAAGAACTATTGGATGAATACATCATTGGATATTGCAGGAGTCAATGACTATGGAACATTAGCAAATACTAACTTTGTCAATCGGTGGAAAAAGGCAAATGCTTGGCGGTCTGGAAGAATCAAGTACATGCCATACATTAACGTTGAATTTGGTGCAGGAATTAATAACGGAATTGATGATGCCACCGATATTGAATTACACAATGCCCTTTGGGCGTCATTGTTTAGTGGTGCCTCCGGACCGGCAGTGCCTTATTGGTGGGAACCCATTCATGAAGCAGGTTTTCAAACTGCTTTTAAACCGGTAGAGGTGTTCTGCAGAGATTTACAGTTGCATAAAGGGCAATTTCAACAACAAAAGTGGGGAGATGGACTTTCTTATGATGGAGTGGTAACCTATTCTCTTGTAAGCGAGTCCAATGACACTATTTTTGGGTGGACTCATAACACGGATTACTATTGGGCTAATATGAAATTTACTAATAAGGGAATTGCTCAAAAAATGAAAAACTGTGAAGAAGGCTACAAAAATGGCAATGATGGACATATTGAATATCCATATTGCGATCAGTCCAAATTTCCAACAAATGACGAAAAACCAAAACAACAGAAGAATCTAAAACTAAAGGTGTTAAATCTGGATGCATTCAGTAAATACAAAGTAGAATGGTACGATACACAGGGTAATGGAGGACATCTAAAGGAATTCGATACAGTCGTTAAGACTGGATTTGGGATATTTGGATCCGCAGATTTGAAATTGAAAATGCCAGTATATCCGAACGCCAATAAATATCAGGATTTTGCCTACAAAATATACAAGATCGACTAAGGACCAACTTGGTAGGGTTCAATACTGGCTTATCTTTTCTGTGATATTCTTGGCTTGTTTGTGCTTCAAGCTATGGCATATTTCAAGTAATGAGATTGCACTTGATGAGGCTTTCACCATTTTTCATTCGAGCGGAAGTCTTGATCATATTTCTGCTATGTTACAAACGGAGAACAATCCTCCCTTTCATTTCTATCTAATGCACTACTGGATCAAGTTATTTGGCGTTGATCCGACATTGCTGAGATTGCCAGGAACAATAGCAATAAGTCTTTCTGCAAGTGTATTGTTTGCCATAGGGTACTATCTAAGCGGATGGAAAACTGGATTGGTGGCAGGCTCACTGATGACACTGTCTAATTTCAACGTCATATTTGCACATGAGGTAAGGGTATATCCATTTTTTGTCCTCTTTACTGCCCTGGCCATATTGTATTTTTTCAAAGCCATGAACAGTACAAAATGGAGTTATTTGGTATTGTGGAGTCTATTTAGCGTATTGTTGATTTATGCTCATTTTTTCGGCTTTTTCGTGTGGTTGATTCTATTCTTGGCCATTTTTGTGTACGCCCAACACACCAATTTTAAATGGTGGATAGCCTACACCATTTCACTGCTGTTTTATATTCCCGTCATTCAACAACTGTTATCAAGAACAGATGAGTCTTCAGGTGGCACCTGGATCGAAGAGACACCCAAATTTGATGCGCTCTATAATATTTTAAGAAAGTTCTCCAATGCACCTGTCGTGGCGGTTGCCTGTATTGCCCTGACCGTTGTTGGAAGTTATTTTTTCTATAAATCAAAAACAACTCAAAAGAAGGAGCTGACCGTTCTTTTGATGTGTTCATTTTTGCCCATATTACTGCTGTTTTTAATTAGTCAATACGTGCCGTTGTTTTTAGACAGATATCTCGTATTCGTGACAGTGCCTTATTATTTATTACTGGCGTTTTTGGCAAGCAACCTTTCCGGAAAGCACATAAGGTCTTGGCTACTTCCATCTGTACTACTGGTTTTGTTTGCATTCAGTCATCAACCATTCATGGACAATGATAGAGCAGTGGATGAGGTGGCTGAAAAAGTAAAACAGCATATGGAATCTCCGAATGCGAAAACCATTTTTGTTCCGGACTATATGGATATCCGAATCGCCTACCATACTCATCGACAAGAATTCCTGGATACGGATAATTTCAAGTCAAAATTTGCCGCAAAAGGACTCAAGGGAATGTTACCGGATGAGGATGTCAAGGAATTTGTTGCCCCATCGGATAATGTATTGCTTATTGATGGCAACATGGCAGGTGTCGATCCGGATTTAACGATTTATAATCAACTGGTAGCTATCTACGGAGAGCCTGCAAAGGTCTGGGAAACTAAAGCATATCGCTTAATTTATTTCGCAGCTCAAAAATGAATTAATTGCCCTTCTCCGGTAAAAGTGCCTTCCACTATAGGTGGATTGCCCTTTAGATAAATATTTCCCTCTCGCAAAATTTGCAAACCAGCGTAGTTCGTGCACCAAATGTAAAAGTCGTTCTGACCACTGTGATTCACAAAACAGCTTTTCGCACGGAGATTTCTGCAATCTATAAAGCCATCACTGGCAGAGTAGCAATAGGCCGTTTCGCAAATGCCCGTGATAGTGGCGTCAGTAGGACCAGTGTGCAATCCGGTGGACAAAGTATCCACATTGACCAGTAAATCAAAACTACCCCCACTGTCGAAGGCTTGCAACTCAAGTTTGTTTCCTCTCAAGGTATCATCAGAACTGACGCTGCCACCATGATACATCTTTACAGAGGTCAACTCATTCATGTACAGGAATATTTTAACCTGACTTTTCGAATAACGTCTGTACCATTTGCAAGCGCTCTTGTTTTCAACTATAAGGCTGTCTCCGGAAAGCCCATATTGTATCGTTGGAATGATATTGGCACCAGCTTCTATCACCATTTTGTGTTCGTTAGACGGGACAATAATGAATTCAATGTTGTCCTGGGCGATAAGCTGAGTGAAAGGTTCTAACTCAACAGTCTGACTGCCTGGCTCACCAGCTTTTCTTAGACAGAGTTTCCCGTCACGTTGGCATCCGGCGAATACAAAGCAGAGTGATATGATCAGAATAGATCTCAAAAATTGATGATGTTTTGGTTCAAAGATTTAAAAGCCAGTTGTTTGCCAATGCCAATTTCAAAATGATCGGCTTTACTTAAATGACTTTTTAAAGCGAAATGTGCCACCCATTTTTGGAAGACCATGCTTCCTCCAACCCGGTTGTAAATCAACCCGTCTCTTCCTTCATGATTTAAAACATAAACACCGGTTTGAACAAAGAATGCCAGGCGATTAAAAATTCGTGCATAGCCTACATTGAGGCCAGGCCTGATGAATCGATATGCCTGATCAACGGTTTCTCTTGATTCATATTCTATCTGAGCCACGCGCGCACTGTTGTACATCACATCCAAGCCGCCAATGATTGCCGTTTTTGGCGTAATATAATGACGGTACTGACTTTGCAAATTGTAAACGCCAAATTTTCGTCCCCCGGCTGGATAGTTTTCTTTCATACCATAAGTGAACATGGCAATGATATCGTATTGATACCTGCGCATACCATTCACTATTTTAAGATTAGGTTCGTAATTGCCAAATTGATGTCCAAAACTCAGATTGGCTGCTGGCAGATTAATTCCAAGGTTCGGAGTTACCATGGCACCATTGGAGAAATGAACCATACTAATACCTGCTGCCATGTACGATTGTTTCAACTGGAGCTTGGCATGTAGTCCCAGCTTCACACACATATTGAAATGAGAACCAATGGCCACATTTTTAAGATTGGTGTGAATATCAAAAATGCGGGTAATGTACCCAGGACCAATACCAGACCTTAGGAATAGTTTGAATCGATCATGCTTGTTCAACGGAAACGACATATTGGTGAGGAATGCCATCCCATAGCCCATCAAATCTTGATTACCTGTTCCGGTAAACAAATATGAAAAACCTACTTCTGGTGATCTGTGCATTAAATGCCAGACTTTCGGTCCTTTCCAGATCACACCGTCACCATTTAATTTGGTGCCTATGTAAAGTTCCAATGAAGGCACATGCTGAGCAGGTAAATGGCGCATCACGGGTCTGTGAGGGATCAGAAAACCATATCCACCTGACAGTTCAACTATGAGCGGTTTGGAAGGCTCCTGAGCTCGGCAAGGCAGAATAAATAGCATCAAAATGAGTCCTATGCCGAATCTGGTCATGCCTTAAAATTACTAATTTAGCCAGAGCCTTCAAATTTAAGCGTGCCAGATCAAATTATAAATAAGTATTTAAGTACCCTCACTCTGGAGCAACATTATGGAACCATACTCAATATTCATCCATTTTTTCCAGGATATCAGGCCGCCACAAATACCGAATTGAGTTTTGGAGGTAAAACCAGAGGCAACAAACTGTGGAATCAGTATTATGGATACCCGGAGTTTGGTGTCAGTTTGTCCCAGGCGTTTCTGGGAAATCAGGATACTCTGGGAAATGCGACAACGGCAATGGCTTATTTCAATTTTTCGAAAAAGAAAAACAAAGTGTTTACCGAGATGAAGGTGGGAGGAGGTTTTGCCTATTTCAATAAGCCTTTTGATGCAAAGGACAATCCGGGCAATCTAGTGATAGGATCACCTGTTACAGCAGTGCTGAAGGTAGGGGCTTATTTGGGCACTAAGTTAAACGAACATTGGGAGCTCAGATTAGGAGGTTCTTTTTGGCACCATTCCAATGCGCACTTCAGAGTGCCAAATATTGGCGCCAATTTGCTGTATGGATCATTAGCTATTAAGTATTTTCTGGAAAGTGATGAGGCAAAAATTAACACAGATCGGACATACCAATTACCAGAAAAAAAATACACCCACACCTTGATGTATGGTTTGGGAATGCATGAAATAGAAGGTACGGTTTACCCCTACGATGGTCCTTTGTACTCAGCACATCAATTCACATATTATATGTCTAGAAGGTTATCTTATAAGGGGAAGCTGAATGTAGGATTGAACTACAGTTATTACAATGCATTTTATGATCAGATCATTAGCCAGGAACTTTTTGATGATCAGATTAAATGGAAGTCCTCTAAACTTATTTTGGTCGCTGGATATGAGTTTTTACTCGGACATCTTGGGCTTCAGCTACATACCGGTTTCAATTTACACTATCCGCTAAAACACGAACAAATTGCATTGCAACAGGTGAACGACAGTTTCATGCACAAGAATTTTTCGCACAACATTGCCTTGAATTATTACCTGAAAAAAGTGGAGGAAGGAATGCGGTTGAATCCGTTTTTAGGTCTTGGTTTGAAGTCAATTGGTGGGAAGGCAGATTTTGTTGAATTGAGAATTGGTATGGGGATTTAAACTGCTAACTTAAGGATGCTGCCGTTGTCGGTTCCAATAAAGGCAAATTGACCGTAGAAAGAGATTCGATTCAATTTGGTTTGAGGCGTGTTTGAAACCTGGGTCCATGTGACTCCCCTGTCCTTGGATATCAGCAGTAAACCGTCATTACCACTAATCACACCAGTGTTGCCATTGAATGCCATATCCGAAAAGAAATATCGTTTGCCGATGAATCTGTTTTTCCTCAGGATTTTTTTCCATTTTTTACCGCCGTCCGTAGTTCTATAAATGCCCCCATTTTGATCAATGGTAATCATTTCGGTATTGCTGAACATATGTATGGCAGTGAAAAAACCATCCGGATGATCTATCTGAGAATGCTCAACTCCGTTGGAACCAAGTGTGGCAATGTATCCATAGCCAGATAGAACTCCTTTGTCAGGACCATTAAAACTGATACCTCTAATTTCATGAATGAGCGTATCAAACTCCCAGGTAGTGCCTTGATCAGTGGTTTTATATATCGTGCCAACCTGATAATCCTCGCCACCAACAAAGTAGCCATTGTTGTTGTCTAAAAACAGAAATTGACGAGCTATCGGACGGTGCACTTCATGAAAACTCATGGGAATCAACCATTCTAAGGACCAGTTGGCTCCACCATCATTTGTTTTGTAAATAAAGTTGTCTTCCGAGCCCGCAAAACCAACGTTTTCATCCAAAAAATAGACCTCATACACCTTTTTATCAGGATAAAATATGGTTTGAGACTCCCAGGATTGTCCGCCGTCGGTAGTTTTTATAATAAAACCTGACGCTCGTCTATCTCCACCGCAGGCATATCCCAGAGTATCATTCAGGAAAACCACTTTTTCAATGGCTTGTGTACTTGCCTCAATGATGTCGAAGGAGGCAGAATTGTCGTCAAATTTCCTGCATTGTGTGAGGAAAAAGAGCGCACAAATCAAACACAAGTAGACTTTCATATCTGCAAATATCAACAATTCTATTTAGAGTTAACAAGTCTCTGATCGTATCGTCATAGATTCTAACTTTGAGAATATGAAAGAGAAATTGGCTGCTTTTGAAAGGTTATTGGTCATCATGGACGAGTTGAGGGAACAATGCCCCTGGGACAAGAAACAGACCATGGAATCCCTAAGACATTTGACGATTGAAGAGACCTATGAGTTGGCAGATGCCATCATAGAAAAAGACATGAATGAGATCAAAGGGGAGTTGGGAGATTTGATGCTGCACATGGTATTTTACTCAAAGATTGCTTCAGAAACCAATGACTTTGATGTGGCTGATGTGCTCCACACCGTATGCGATAAACTGGTGGAACGTCATCCGCACATCTATGGTGATGTAGTTGCAGATGATGAAGAAGCAGTGAAAGCGAATTGGGAGAAGATTAAGTTAAAGTCCGGTAAAAAATCTGTTTTGGAAGGTGTCCCCAAATCTCTACCGGCCATGGTAAAGGCGTCCAGAATTCAGGATAAAGCCAGAGGCGTTGGTTTTGATTGGGAAAGGCCTGAACAAGTTTGGGAGAAAGTAGAGGAAGAATTGGGTGAATTTAAACAGGAAGTAGAGCAGGGGAGTGATCAAATTGAAGCTGAATTCGGAGATGTGTTGTTTTCGATGATCAATTATGCCCGTTTTTTGGGAATCGATCCGGAATTGGCACTAGAAAGGACCAATAAAAAATTCATAAAACGGTTCCAATATCTAGAAGAGGCTTCAAAAAAGGACGGAAAAGTATTGGGTGAAATGAGCCTTGATGAGATGGATCAATATTGGGAGGCCGCCAAGAAACTCTAAAGTTTCCCTGCCTCAATTGAATCCACCAATACCTCTAATGCAGTTTTTTCGTAGGTCAGGAAATTGTCTTTGGTCACCGGAATTAATAAATCTAGTTTTGCTGGTGATCCCTGGCGCATGGTGCCATCATGTTTAACGGTTTTGGAGTAAGGAATCGTCATCTTTGCGAATCTGGTTCCGTCTACTGGGAACTGGCGGTTACCACCTTCATAATGTGTTTGAAATTTTCCGGTTTCATCAATGTAAAAGACTATGCCAATTCGACTGTAGGTGGCGTCAGCAGCATGTTCCAATCCAATTACTTTTGCAGAACTGTATTGTTGCATCCTCCAAACAAAATCGTCACAGGAACTCACGCAACCATGATTGGTCAATATGTATATATTGGCCAACTTTTTTACGTCAGAATTGGGATTAATGGGTGAAAGCGAACATTTGGGATTTCCCTGACAAAAATCAGCCCGAATGGGAAGGAAATCGCCATAGTTAGTTTTCTCGTAGATGCCTGAATCTGATAGGGAACGATACCAGTTCTGAGACATGTGTGAGCCGTAAAAAAGTGTATTCCTCAATTTCCCGTTTTCCAAAAGTTTGGTTTTCCTAAATTGAACAGCCAGATCGTAAAATGGTCCTTGAGAAAACTGAGCGATAAAAGCACTATTTTCATTGCCACCACCATTATTTTGGACGTCAAAAATAAGGTGTTGTATGCTAAGTCCCGATAGAGCCTGTCTAAGTAAGCGAACGTCTCCACACATGGTAGAGTCTCCAGCTTGTTCTGAGCAACGCATGTCTCCGCCCATACCTTTAAAGTATAGAAAGTCCTTGATTCTAATCAATGCCATGTCCCCTTTCTTAAAGAGCGCCACTTTGTATCCTGAGGCAATCAATTTCCAATTGGGATATCGATTGGTGTCAACCGCGCTGAGGTATGAGGCATAAGGATCTTTTGACGTGGAAGAAGTATCAACAGCCGTTTTGATTTCTTGCATGGTGCCATCTGCATAGGAAATGCTGGCTACCAATTCACCATTTTTCAATTTATAGGGTCTCGTTAGCGCTTTACAAAAACTATTCAGACATCCGGTACTTGAATTGTGTGGACAATCGTAATTGGAGAATTCATAGTAGACATCTTTAATGGGTATTTTATTCAAATGAGTGATTGTCTTTTCGGATTTGAATAAAATACCCATTAAAGATGTC
>JAUILH010000073.1 GCA_030433115.1 Bacteroidia bacterium
CAAACTACTGCCATGGGAGAACATAAATGGTCTGACCAGATTAATTTCTGTTTGAAAATCCAAACCGTCGATTTTGGCAACATCAAAATACTTATAACCAATTTGAAAGGCATATTTATTGGCCCACCAGCCATGCTCAATCGTGGTGTCTTCCGGATTGAAAAAGTGTTCTATGTCTGCCTGTATGGCGTCTAACAAGAATTCGTCTATGACAAATTGGGCGTATATGTGGTGGTTATCTTTGACTTTAACCAAGGTATTCAAGCCCATGATAGCATTGTCCGCAGATCCTTGCGCAAATTCTACCGGTCTGTAAAAAATCACAGGATTGAGGTAATTGATATCGAATTGTCGATTCAATAAAGTGTCCTTGGCTTGCCAAATGATGGATTCATAGATGCCAATGGACCACGATTTTGTGACGTTCCAATCCAGATAATGAGCCGTGCTAAACTTGTTGACATATTTTGAAGGATCTCCATTGGCGGTTGTAATGTCCTGCATCCAGGAATAGATATTGGTGTACCTGATTCGCCAGAATTTGGTGTCTATTTTGAAATAGGGGTGGGAATTGGCGTTGTCAGATAAAATTAGAGACCTGTGGCCGTGCCCGATGAAATGTTTGTTTTTACCCAACTCGAAGGTGAAGAACTGGTTCGGGGTGAAGCTGACATTTCCAAAGATGCTATGTGATGCATAGGCATCTCCTAGGGGAATGGCGTATCCTATGCTGGGAATAATTTCGTTGGAATCGGCGTAAGCTTCAAGGTGTCGATTGGTTTGCCAGTAACCAAATAGGTAATTGATATTGATATGCCACTTGTTGTGGTCATAATCAAATCCTGCACCCAAAGAGCTGTTGATAATGCCTTTGCTTTCAATGTTCCCCAGTTCGTAACCTCCCTGAAGTTCGGCTAGAGGAAACAACCGTAAATTCGATTTGAGTTCAAAATCCTGCTCCCACAAATCATTGTTGCCAAGGGCGCTATGCAATTGACTGTTAACCATGTTTAATTGAGACCTGTTGAGAGGTTTGAGTCCCGTATGTATGAGGGTGTCCTTCGCGCGCAACGCTCGCTCCAAAGCGTAATTCAAAGAAGGATTGAGGTAGCCCGTATGAATGTGCTTTGCGTTCTGAGCGCGCAATCCAATACCTATAAAGCCCAATATGATGATCAGCACTAACCTCACTTTTTGATGCGTTTTCTATGAATTAAAAGTGGAATCTGAACAATGAAGTATGCCAAAGCCAGAACAATGATGAAACTCAACGTGGGGTTTACAAATTGAGACACGATCACTAAAGCGATGACCATAAAGACGCTGTACGCATATAAAATACTCACAGTTTTTGCATGGTTTAGTCCAAGTTCAAGCAATCTATGATGGATGTGATTTTTATCTGCGCTGAAAGGAGAACGTCCTTTGAGGGCTCTGATGGTAAATACGCGCAAAGTATCTATCAGAGGATATACAAGAATACACATAGCCATAATTGGTGTGCTCACGTTTTGAATGAATTCAGGAGCATGGTCTACAGGGTGCTCGATTAAACGAATGGCAAGTATGGAAATGATGGCACCAATGGTTAAAGAGCCAGAATCACCCATGAAGATTTTGGCAGGAGAAAAATTGAAGACCAAAAAGCCCAGAAGTGCACCAGACAAGATCAACGAGAGTAATGCAAGTGGTAGGTTACCAACCATAATGAACCAAGTACCAAAAAAAGCGCCCGCAATAATCCCAATGCCTCCTGCAAGTCCGTCCACACCATCAATCAGATTAATGGCATTAACAATAACTATGTATACAAATACAGTGAGAAAGGTGCTGCCGTATTCAGGAAAAGAATGCTCAAATCCAAATAAACCATGCATGCTGTTTATCCTTATCCCCGCCATGATAACCAGGATAAACGCCACAATAATATGAGCCATTAATTTTTTGACTGGAGCCGTACCGATGATGTCATCTTTCACGCCAACAAAGAAAAGTATGATCAAACATGCCACAATGTATTTGAACTCTTGGAGAGAGGCGGAGAGGTCCGGATTGCTGACACTGTCATCAGGGAACCAAAGCGCATAAGAAAACAGAATTGAACTGAAAATGATGATGCCTCCAATAGTCGGAATACGCTTTTTATGCAACTTTCTGTCATCACCAGGTTCATCCACTAAGTGCTTCAGTTTTGCCACCTTGATTAAGCTAGGTGTAGCCAATAACACCACAAAAAATGCAGTAAAAAAACCAAAAACCAATATGCTCGCATTGATGTGCATCAGAAATCGTAGTATTTGTTATTTAAACTTGTGCTAATACCTATAAAAGAGTATAAACTGTTGTGGTTGTCATCTGAATGAAAGTGTCTCAGATTAAAACCGGCATAAATCTCCATGTTGGTTTTAATATTGGCTCTGTATCCTATTTTGGCCTGATGAAATTGTAAGTTAGCCTGATCGTCATTAGACGACAATGTCTCACTATAAGGTAAAAAGATATCACTGCCATTATTGGCGTTCGTCCAATCACCTTTCATTGTTGCCATATTGAATTTGTAGCTTACCCAGAATCTGTTTGGTAGTTGGTATCTGGCGTAGCTAACCCATTCAAAAAAACCGGCGCCATACGGATGAGCAATCGACTGGTTGTAATGTGAATAATTGTGCCAAACATTTTCGTGGGCATAACTAAATGCACTGACCGTATTAATTTCCGTACTCAAGGTAAGCCCTTTGATCAGATTAAATGCTTTTGCACCCAATTGGAATCCCCATCGGGAGTTGGATAAATCGTCTGCCATTAACTGACCATATGCCATCAATCTGTTCCCAATATCTACTTTGGCAGTGAGTCCAATTAAAGCATTGTGTAAGGTGTCATTCAAGCCGTAGATGGCAGTATTGACAAGCGGAATTGGGATGTGTGAGTTGATGGGGGCGTATCGCGTACCGGTTTCCGCATCATAAACGTTCCACATAATGCCTTCGAACACCCCCAGTTCAACATTGTCTGTTGGTTTGAAAGAGGTATAGTTGAAACTGCCGTTTTTACGAATATAAGTGGCCTCTGGTGCAGAGTGTTCGGGAATTCTATACAAATTCTGCATATAAGCATAGATAAAATTGTGCTTGATTTTGTTTTGAAGAAACTGAGCCTGAACCGACCAATAGGGATAATTAAAGGCATTATCTGAGAGCAGTAAAGACCTATAACCATTTCCGATAAAATGTTTCCCGTGACCAAACTGTATGTTGATGTGTTTTGTTGGGGAATAAGATATGTAACCGGTAGCATAGGCATAATCAAATCCACTACCCTTAAACTCTTTCGTCCTTCCCTCACCAGGAACCACACTTTGACCACCCTTCCAAGAGCTCCCGGTCCAAGTGTATTCTGCTCGGTTAATGTTGCTTAATCGAAGATAATCCGGGAAAAAAGCCTGATTTTCATAAAAACTGGTATAAAAAGAGAAAGTTTTTCCCAAATCTCCCTGCACCTGAAATCCGCGTGTATTGGTGTAAAATGTGCCTCCTTCATCCTGAATTGTCCCACGACCAGATGTGTCCAAAAAATCTAAGCCTAATTCCAAGGTGAATAAAGGATCAATGTATATGCTGAAATCTTTGCCTCTGATTTGGAAAAGGTGTTCTTTCAAAAATTTAAGATGGAAAGTTGAATACACTTTGGTAGAGTCGAAATAAGCAGAGTCAACCACATCTTTTACAAAGTGCATGTTAAGCGGTCTCATGCTGGAATGAATGCTTGATTGACTTTTTAAAGTTGCCTCATCATGCCGGTTCTGCATCTCAAAATGTAATGGGTAATTTCTGTTTTGACTAAGACCAAAATTAGTGCACATTAAAATGCATAATACACCTGATATTTGGCCTATTTTAGACATGGTTTAAAACCCGTTTTTCAACACTTCCTGATAAACAGCGCTAATACCTACGTGCAAATCAATTTTATGTTTCCATCCCATCGAATGAATTTTGGATACATCCAGCAGTTTTCTTGGTGTGCCATCGGGCTTATCAGTGTTAAATACGAGTTCGCCTTTGAAGCCAACAATGTCTTTTATCATCAAAGCCAAATCTTTAATGGAGATGTCTTCACCAGTTCCCACATTGATCCATCCAGCTTCATTCTGGTTTAAGAGGAGGTAAAAACAAGCATCTGCTAAATCATCGACATGTAAAAATTCTCTTTTCGGTGTGCCTGTTCCCCATATTTCTACGTTAGGTGCTGATGATTCTTTCGCTTCATGGAATTTTCTAATGAGGGCAGGAAGTACATGAGAATTGTTGAGGTCGTAGTTATCGTTTGGACCGTAAAGATTGGTGGGCATGGCAGAAATAAAATTACAACCATATTGCTCCCTGTAAGCATCACACATTTTTAACCCAGCAATTTTTGCCAGTGCATAAGGCTCATTGGTGGGTTCGAGTTCACCGGTTAACAAATAAGATTCTTTAATGGGTTGAGGTGACATTTTGGGGTAAATGCAAGAAGATCCCAGAAACAATAATTTATCGACTTCATGTGTTCTGGCAGCTTCAATCACATTATTTTGAATCATTAGGTTGGTATACAAAAATTGCCCCTTATAGGTGTTGTTTGCATGGATGCCACCAACTTTCGCTGCAGCTAAAATGACATATTCCGGTTTTTCTTGTTCAAAAAATTGATTGACTGCCATCTGATCGCTCAAGTCTAATTCGGAAGATGTTCGATATACCAGATTCTCGTACCCTTCGGCACTCAGCTTTCGTTGCATAGCCGATCCTACCATTCCTCGGTGCCCCGCAATGTATATTTTAGAAGATTTATTCATTGTAGTTGTATACTTTGTGTCCACCGTCCATCAAGTATTTGTCTTTTTTAAATAATGCCAAATCTGATTGAGTCATTTCTTTTGCCAATTCTTCAACGGAGTATTCATGTTTCCAACCAAGTTCTGCATGCGCTTTTGATGGGTCGCCTATTAAAATGTCCACTTCTGTTGGTCTGAAGTACGCTGGATCTACCTCAACAATCACAGCTCCATTTGCCTTGTTGATGCCTTTTTCATCAATGCCCGTTCCTTGCCATTCAATCTCAATTCCCACTTCTTTAAATGCCAGTTCTGCAAAGTATTTAACCGTGACCGTTTTTCCAGTGGCCAGAACATAGTCATCACTTTTTTCTTGCTGAAGCATTAACCACATTCCTTTGATGTAGTCTTTGGCATGTCCCCAATCTCTTTTGGCTTCTAAATTACCCAGGTATAACTTTTTCTGAAGTCCAAGCGAGATTCTCGCGGCTGCTCTGGTGATTTTTCTTGTCACGAATGTTTCCCCTCTCAATGGACTTTCATGGTTGAACAGGATGCCATTGCAGGCGTACATGTTGTAGGCTTCACGGTAGTTTTTGACTATCCAGAAGGCATACATTTTTGCAACTGCATAAGGGCTTCTAGGGTAGAATGGTGTGGTCTCCGATTGCGGAATTTCAACCACCTTTCCATATAGCTCGGAGGTAGAAGCCTGATAGAATCTTGTCTTTTTCTCCAGACCGAGAATCCTGATCGCTTCAAGCAGCCTAAGTGTCCCAATTCCATCCGCATTTGCTGTGTATTCGGGTGTGGAAAAGGAGACATGCACATGAGACATGGCAGCCAAGTTGTAGATTTCATCCGGTTGAACCTCCTGGACAATTCGAATCAAGTTAGTAGAATCCGTTAAATCACCATAGTGAAGAAAGAAATTGACGTGTTCCTCATGCTTGTCCGTATACAAATGATCGATCCTGTCGGTATTGAACAGAGAGCTTCTTCTTTTAAGGCCATGAACTTCATATCCTTTTGATAACAAGAATTCGGCTAAATAAGCACCATCCTGTCCTGTGACACCTGTAATTAATGCGACTTTTTTACTCATATTATTCTACTATAAACCAGTTGTTTCTTAACTGCTCCCTGTTGTATTGCATGGGAGACTTTGTTTCATAATCAATCAATTCTTTACCAGCACCAATTGCAATGGCATGACCAGCAGCTGTGTCCCATTCCATAGTTGGCGCATATCTTGGGTAAACATGGGCTTTATTTTCTGCTACCAGGCAGATTTTTAATGAACTTCCCATTGACACTGTATTTACTTTGCCAAATTTAGATTGTCGTTCGGCAATAAAAGCCTCTGTTTCTTCCGATAAATGGCTTCTTGAGGCAACAATGGTATGTTCTTCCGGAAGCGTGTTGCTTGTCATGTTTTCGCACTTGTCAAGCAAATCTTGTAAAGAACCCAGCGAATGATTCAATGCATTTTGAAGCTTGCCTGCTGGTATGTTTTTACCCCCAATGTAAAGTGTCTCTTGGGCTGGCACATAAATGACACCAAAAAGAGGGGCTTTATTTTCTATAAAGGCAATGTTCACCGTAAACTCACCGTTTCGTTTGATGAATTCTTTGGTGCCATCAAGCGGATCAACAACCCAAAGTTGTTGCCAGTTCCTCCTGTCTTCATAAGGAGCGTGTGCACCTTCTTCACTCAGAACGGGGAAATTGGTTTGTTCGAGAAAAGACATGATGCGTTCATGTGCTCTCAAATCTGCTTTGGTCAAAGGTGAGTCATCTGATTTAAAATCAACATCAAATGATTCATTGTTATATACGTGCATGATGTCCTTGCCAGCCTCAATTGCAGCTTTGCAGGCCAAAATTATATGTTCCTCTGTGAATGTCATTACATTAAATTATAGACTTGAGCCAAAATAAGTGATGCCACCAAGCCGTAAATCACCGTCAAAGGTAAGCCAATTTTAAAGAAATCATTGAAGTTATAACGACCGGGACCATAAACCATCAAGTTGGTTTGATAGCCTATAGGAGTGATGAAATTAGCGGCCCCACCAAATGCTACTATTAGCACAAAAGGCACAGGGTCCCATTGATGCTCTGTAATGACTTGTAAGGCCAGAGGTAGAGTAATGGCAACAGCTGCTTTACTGGTGACAAAAGCGGCCAGAAGGTTAGTGATGGTGAACAATACGATTAACATGTACCATGCTTGATCTCCTGCAGCTCCAAAATCAAAATAGTTCATGATTTGATCTGCTGCACCCGAAACGATCATGGCTTTGCCCAAACCCAGACCAAAAGCAATGATTAGAAGTAAGTTAAAGTCCACACTGTTTCTTATTCTGTTCGGACTACTCACTTGAATAATCACACCAATGGCTAGCAGAACAGCCAGGCTTTTAAACAAGGGAAAATCTGCAAAGCTAAGACCGATGGCTAGAATCAAGCCTAATATTAAGGTTACTGGTTTCCAGATGGGGGTGTCGTTATTGTCTTCATCGACCTGGTCGTTGAGAACATAGAACCCCGGATTAGTTTGGGTTCTTGACTTGAAATCTAATCCTGGCAGAACCAGCATTAAATCTCCTGCTTTCAACTCAATGTCTCCAATTTTTCCCTCAAGGCGCTCGCCATTCCTGTGAACTGCAATAATACCACCATCGTATTTTGCTCTGAAGTCAGATTCTCGAATACTTTTGCCAATCAATCTCGAGTTATGGGCCACAACAACTTCTAGCGCTTTTATGGATTTTGCTTCATCCAAACTACATGCCTTTGGAAGACTGAGTCCCAGTTTTGGATTTCTGAGGTCATTGATGGCACCGGCATCCCCAGCAAAGAATAGGTAATCTTCTTCTTCCAGTATTTCTTTTGGTGAAACCGGAGAAATGATATTGCCATCCCTCATAATTTCAATGAGATACGTGCCTTTCAGATTTCTCAAACCTGCGTCTTCAACAGATTTACCTATAAGTTTTGATGAACGGGTGATGTGTGTTTCTACAAAGTATTCCCGACCATTTTCGACTGCCTCATCCTGGAAACTCGCTTTGCTTGGTAAAAGCCAATCGCTGAAGAAATAAAGATAAATAAAGCCCACTACAAACATCACGCCTCCCGCCATGGTGAAGTCAAGAATTTCAAGTGATGGCAAACCGCTTTCCATCGCCAAACCATTTACAATTAAATTGGTTGATGTGCCCACAAGAGTGACACATCCACCCAGGATTGAGGCATAAGATAAGGGGATCAGAAATTTAGAGGGAGAATGGTTGTTGCGTCTGCACCAATTGTGGACATAAGGCATAAAAAGCGCTACCAGGGGTGTGTTGTTGAAGATAGCGGAAGAAATTCCCACGCCAGACATCATTTTAAACAAAAAAGCTTTCGGTGAGATGGTTTCTTTGGAGGATAGGAAGCCAAAGATTCTATCAACGATACCAGATTGAGAAATCATATTGCTAATAATGAGTAGCATGATGATTACCGCCAACTGTTCATTGGCAAAGCCATCCAGCAAATCTTTGGTGGAAATGATGTCAGTAACTACCAATGTTACCCCCATCAGCAAAAAGCTTACCGAGGGCCTCAGCCATTCCGTGTAGAGCAGCACAATCAGTCCTGCAATGATTATATAGACTATATGTGCTTGTTCTAACAAATAAGGTGTGTTCTAGTATGAAGGTGCTGATCCGCCAATTTGCTCAATCGGATGCCAGGTGGTTTTTACTTCCAGATGATCCAGAATTAAATATGGGTTTTCCAAGTCTTCGGAAGACCAATTAGTACTATATAAATGGCTCAATCGTTTCATATTGATCTCACAATTTTCATCAAAACTGAGAGGTACATTTTCTCTGCAATATAATAAGCCGTTCACATCCATATGCTTAGAAATGTGATCAATAAGCTCTTTTTCGTGACCAGTTAAAATATTAACTACACCACCCGGAAGATCTGAGGTAGCCAACACTTCTGCAAAGGAAATGGCGCACAATGGCATAGATTCTGAAGCAATGATTACAGCTGTGTTTCCGCCAATAATAACAGGAATGACGGCACTGATAAGTCCGAGCAAAGCACTGTCCTCCGGCGCAACAATGCTCACAACGCCCTGAGCTTCATACATGCTAAAGTTGAAATGGGCTGAAGCAACCGGATTCACAGACCCAAACACTTGCTGATATTTGTCACACCATCCGGCAAAGTAGACCAGTCTGTCAATTGACTCCTCTAATTCTTTGACCGCCTTAGCTTTGGAGGCTCCCATTTTTATGAGCTCTTCTATGAATTGTGCGCGTCTACCTTCCAACATCTCTGCAATGCGGTATATGATCTGAGATTTGTTGAAGGCACTTCTATTGGCCCAACTTCCTTGTGCCGACCTTGCTGCGACAACGGCATTTCTAAAATCTTTTCGTGAGGACAGACAAATATTGCCCAGTTTAGAACCGTTCTGTTCAGGCGTATAGTATCTGCCAGATTCTGTTCTGGGAAATTTACCGCCGATATATATTTTGTACGTTTTCAATACTTCTAATCTAGACATAGTTTAAAATTTTAGGTAAGCTTGAAGCCCGTGTAAACCGCCCTCTCTTCCAATTCCACTTTCTTTATAACCTCCAAATGGTGAAGCCGGGTCAAATTTATTGTAGGTATTTGCCCAAACCACTCCCGCATTCATCTGAGAACTTAAGTTGAAGATCTTAGAACCTTTATCGGTCCACACGCCAGCTGATAAACCATAGGGTGTATTGTTCGCTTTTGAAATAACTTCTGCGATGGTTCTGAAGGTTTGAATGGCCAAAACAGGACCAAAGATTTCTTCCTGCACAATTTTACTAGATTGGCTCACATTGGTGAACAATGTTGGTCTGCACCAGAAACCTTTGGAAGGCAGATCACAATTGTTTTGATACATGATTGCACCCTCAGCTTTTCCGGCTTTGATATATTTTTCAATTGTATGAAGTTGTTCCTTGCTGTTGATGGCACCAATGTCCGTGTTTTTGTCTAACGGGTCTCCAACTACCAAAGATTCAATTCTAAACTTCAGCTTTTCAAGAACTTCATCATACACAGATTCTTGAACAAACAAACGAGATCCGGCACAACATACATGTCCTTGATTAAAATAGATTCCGTTTACAATGCCTTCTACCGCCTGATCAATAGTCGCATCTTCACAAATGATATTCGCTGCCTTGCCACCTAATTCCAGGGTGGCTTTCTTCTTGGTGCCTGCAATGGCTTTTCTAATGATCTTTCCTACTCCGGTTGATCCTGTAAAAGCGATTTTATCAATGTCTTTGTGGTTCACAATAGCAGCTCCCGTGTCTCCTTCGCCAGTAATAATGTTTACAACACCTGGAGGAAGGTCAGCATCCTGAATTAATTCAGCCAATTTCAAAGCAGTAAGCGGTGTGGTTTCTGCCGGCTTCAGAACCACTGTGTTTCCGGTTGCGAGGGCGGGTGCTATTTTCCAGGCGGCCATTAAAAGCGGAAAATTCCAGGGAATAATTTGTCCAGCAACCCCATAAGGAGCAAATTTTCTATTTGGAAAAGCGTATTCCAATTTGTCCGCCCATCCGGCAGTATAAAAGAAGTGGTTTGCCGCTAATGGGACATCTACATCTCTCGATTCTCTGATAGGTTTTCCACCATCCAGGGATTCGATGACTGCAAATTCCTTGGCGCGTTCCTGAATAAGCCTGGCAATCCTGTAGATGTACTTAGCTCTCTCCTTTCTACTCAATTTTTGCCATGGACCGCTGGCTTTACGCGCTGCCTTTACAGCACGATCAACATCTGCTTCATTGGCATGAGCCACACTTGAGAGAACTTGCTCACTGGCAGGATTAATGGTGTTGAAGTACTTTCCCGATTTGGGCTTCACAAATTTGCCATCTATAAATAGGTCGTATTTCTTTTTAATGTCTACATGCCCAGTGCTTTCTGGTGCGGGCGACAAGTCCCATGAGGTATGTTTGCTTTTTTTAGCCATATTGCTTTAAGCTTTGCTTCAATTAAAATTGAATTAATCTTTGGAAAAATAATCGGCGGATTGGTAGGCGCCACTCAGTTGCTTCTCTATTTGCATAAGGACATCATTGGCGAGTCTGGAAGCGCCAAATCTGAACCAGTTGTTATTCAACCACTGCTCACCAAGCACTTCTTTAACCATAATGAGATAGTGAAGGGCTACTTTTGCAGTTGAAATACCGCCGGCTGGTTTCATCCCCACCATGATATTGTGCTGAGTGTAAAAATCTCTAATAGCCTGAAGCATCACGTAGGTTACGGGCATAGTGGCTGCCGGACTAATTTTACCGGTAGATGTTTTAATGAAATCTGCTCCAGCATACATGGCAATGTCGCTCGCTTTTCGAACCTTGTCGAGAGAGCCCAGTTCGCCGGTTTCAAGAATCACTTTTAATCTGGCTTTGCCACAGGCTTCCTTAATGGCACAAATTTCATCATACACATAATTATACTCTCCCTGATGAAAGCGACCTCTGGAAATCACCATGTCAATTTCATCAGCGCCTTCGGAAACAGCAAATTTAGTGTCAGCCAGTTTAACATCAAGAGGTGCCTGACCACTGGGAAAGGCAGTTGCTACGGCTGCTACTTTTACACCACTGCCTTCAACTTCTTTTTTAGCAGTTTTCACCAACGATGGGTAAACACAAACGGCCGCTGTTGTAGGTAGTTTAATGCTTGAAACATGTAGATTCTTCGCTTTGTTGCACATTTGACGAACCTTTTGATCCGTGTCGGCTCCCTCAAGTGTGGTTAAATCAATCATGTTCAGGGCCATTTTTAACCCTTGCATTTTCGCCTCATTTTTGATGCTTCTTTTAGTGATTCTACTAGTTCTTTCGAGAACACCAACCTGGTCAATAGTGGTAGTATGCCTGAAGTCAGGATGCTTTTTAAGAGGCTTGTTTAGTAGGTTTTTCATACGATTCAAAAGTAATAAAATAATTGCGTGTTAAATGAGAATGCCCAAACGGAAATAAAACTTCAAATAAGTGTCGCGATTATATTAGGAAAATAGATAGGCTAATGTTACTTTTACGAGCCTAAAAATTAGTGAAAATTTATACCTATGTCTAAGATAATTTATACCAAGACCGATGAGGCACCAGCATTGGCAACTTATTCGTTTTTACCCATTGTAAAGGCTTTTACGGAGCCGGCCAATATTGAAATTGAAACAAGAGATATTTCATTGGCTGGAAGGATTCTGTCGGTTTTTCCAGATTATCTTAAAGAAGACCAGAAAGTGCCAAATGCTTTAGCTGAATTGGGTGATTTAGTTAAGAAACCTGAAGCAAACATCATTAAGTTGCCCAACATCAGTGCCTCAGTGCCCCAGTTAAAAGCAGCCATTAAAGAATTGCAAGATTTGGGATATGCTTTGCCGGATTATCCGGAAGATCCTTCCAATAAAGAAGAAAAAGCCATTAAAGGGCGTTACGATAAGGTGAAAGGAAGTGCTGTAAATCCTGTTCTGCGTGAAGGGAATTCTGACAGACGAGCCCCTAAGGCCGTTAAGAACTATGCAAAGAAAAACCCACACTCAATGGGACCTTGGTCGTCTGATTCAAAATCGCATGTGGCTACAATGGGCGAAGGAGACTTTAGATCAAATGAGCAGTCTACAACAATTTCTGGTGCAGGTAGTGTTAAAATAGAATTGGTCAATGATGCAGGGAGTACAACTGTATTAAAAGAGTCTGTTGCAGTGTTGGACGGAGAGATCATTGATGCAACAGTGATGAGCAAACGGGCTTTGATTGCTTTTTTGACAGAGCAAGTAGAAGACGCAAAGGCTCAAAACGTTTTATTTTCTCTACATATGAAAGCAACGATGATGAAGGTATCGGACCCCATCATCTTTGGTCATGCAGTTGAAGTATTCTTTAAGCCGGTTTTTGACAAACACAGAGATGTATTAGAGTCTGTGGGCGTAGATGTGAGAAATGGATTTGGTGATTTATTATCCGATCTTGAAAAATTGCCAGCGGATAGTAAAGCTGAGATTTTAGCAGATATTGATGCTTGTTATGCCAGTCGTCCGGAAGTAGCCATGGTAGATTCTGACAGAGGCATTACCAACTTACATGTACCAAGTGATGTGATTATTGACGCATCCATGCCTGCTATGATAAGAAATTCAGGTAAGATGTGGGATAAGAATGGACAGACACAGGACACCAAAGCAGTAATTCCGGATAGTAGTTATGCTGGTATTTATCAGGCGACCATAGACTTCTGTAAAAAGAATGGAGCTTTCGATCCTACTACAATGGGTACGGTTCCCAATGTTGGTTTAATGGCGCAAAAAGCTGAAGAATACGGCTCTCATGATAAAACTTTCGAGATTTCTGAGAACGGAACCGTCAATGTAGTTGATTCAAATGGAAACACATTGATGTCCCACAAAGTTGAAGCAGGTGATATTTGGAGGATGTGTCAGGTTAAAGATGCGCCAATTCAGGATTGGGTGAAATTAGCAGTGTCTAGAGCCAGAGCCACAGGTGTGCCTGCCGTGTTTTGGTTGAATGAAGACAGGGCTCATGATGCAGAGGTTATTAAGAAAGTAAATGCTTATTTACCTAACCATGATACAAACGGTCTGGAAATTCACATCATGTCACCAATTGAAGCGACTCACTTTACCTTAGCCAGAATTAAGGAAGGGAAAGACACCATTTCGGTAAGCGGAAACGTATTGAGAGATTATTTGACTGATTTATTTCCGATTCTTGAATTAGGAACCAGTGCTAAAATGTTGTCTATCGTGCCTTTGATGAACGGTGGAGGGTTGTTTGAGACAGGTGCGGGTGGATCTGCCCCTAAGCATGTTCAGCAGTTTGTAGAAGAAGGTCACTTGAGATGGGATTCGCTGGGTGAGTTTCTTGCATTGGCTGTGTCTTTGGAACATTTAGGAGAGAATTTCAACAATTCTGATGCTTTGGTACTTGCAGAGGCATTGGATGCAGCCACCGAAAAGTTTTTGGAGAACAAAAAATCCCCTTCAAGAAAAGTGAATGAACTGGATAACAGAGGAAGTCATTTCTATTTGGCAATGTATTGGGCAGAAGCTTTAGCCGCTCAGGATAAAAGTTCAGCTTTAAAACAGCTTTTTGCCGGGGTTGCCAATTCCTTAAGTGAAAACGAGCAAATTATCATAGACGAGCTCAATAATGCACAAGGAAGTTCAGTGGAACTGGGAGGTTATTATGAAATGAATGATGATCTGGCATCCAAGGCAATGCGCCCAAGCGCTACCTTAAATGAAATTTTGAATGGTATAAAAGCCAGTGTTTAAAAGAGAATACGAGTGAAAAAACCGCACAGTTTATGTGCGGTTTTTTTATTTTTTAACATTTTTCTCACTGAATTCAGTGAGAAAGAAATCCCTGATTTCGGTCTGAGAAATCAATTTTTTGTGATGTAAATTGCCACTTTAACCAGTGCAGAAGATCACAGAATTCAGTGTTATATCTGGCTAAACTGATTAATGTACTGGGTCATATTTATTTACTAACTAAAAACACTTAGAATTATGAGTTGGAGTTTAAGCCTCACAGAAATTGCTAACAAGCAAGTAGAATGTACAATTGTGCCAGATAGCGGCGAATCAGGTTATTTGGAGTATAAGTTTATTCAGGAACAAACAGATACTGGTGTGAGTCCCTTCACCAGTCAACTGCGAGTCAAAAAAGTCTCCGGTCATAACAATGGTGGGTCTATCAGTGTGATGAGTGTTTTTGAATCTTGTCCAGAAACGGGACCCTGCACAGATGCGAATTTTTGTAGATATGAAGTGGTAGACATTACCTTGAGAGGAAATCATGTCGTTAGGGATACAAAACAAACAATGAACAAGGTTTCCGGTCAGGTCTAGTATTGAGTAAATTGAATTACTCTTAAATGTTAAAAGCATTATTGATCATATCAACATTGTCTTTGGGAGATCCACCTGATAGGGTCTCCCAACTCAATGATCATGCCCAAGAAATTTTTGCAGAATACCCTGACTCGGCGCTTGGGCTTGTTGATCTGTCTTTAAAGTTAAATAACAAATCCGATTTAGTTGAACAAGGTAGAGCTTACTCTCTGAAAGGGCTCATTTATCAGCGCAATTTGTGTTTCGATTCTTCTCTTGTTAACCATATTAGGAGTCTAAAATGTAGAGAGGCTATTGGTGACCCGGGGTTGGTTGGGCGATCCCTCATTAATATAGGCAATGTCTATTATCTGATAAATGATACTCAAAACGCAGAAAAGTATTATGGAAAAGGTCTTGAATCGCACTTAGCGGCTGCTGATCCTGTCTCAATTGCTTATGCATATAATAGTTTGGGCAATCTTTATACGAGTAAATTTCAGCTCTCCAAGGCAAAAAAGCAGTTCTTTGAAGGCTTGGAACATTTGGCAGATTTTAATGACCAATCTATTAAATATGACATTTACATAAACCTTGGAGTTTTATATGAGGAGGAAAATCAATATGATTCAGCTTTAGTCATGTTTAGAAAAGCTGAAGAATGGTATTTAGAAAGTGGTTCTATCAGCGACTTGGCTACTATTTATGTTGATCTTGGAGTCATATATCAAAATCTTGAAAAATATGATTCAGCCAAGCTATACTACGATTTAGCATTAGATTATAATATTCAGCTCGATGATTGGAGAGGAGTTAAGTATGCGTCTAAAGGATGGTTGCTCAATGAGTTTGAAAAAGATAAAGACACGCTCAGTAAAAACATCCTCATTCAATTTCTGGATTCAGAATACACCCTCGATAGTCTTGCCCTTAAAAAGAACATTCAGGAAGTTGAAGCCGAATATCAAGTGGAGAAAAACACGCTTGCCAGAAAAATGGCTGAAGATCAGGCAGACTTTGAAAAACAGAAACGCAGAACGGAAAAAAAAGAAGCGGAAAGAAATATTCTAATTTTAATGTTTGCCGGAGCCTTCGTAATGGTTCTGGCCTTTTTAATAGTGATGTACTACCGTCAGAAAAATCGAATTGCCCGGTACCAACTTCAGGAGAAAAAAGATGAGGTCAATCGGGTAGTAGCTCAGCAAGAAACCAGGATATACAAAGCTCAACTAGAAGGGGAAGGGGCTGAGAGAAAACGTGTGGCTCAAGAACTCCATGACAGGGTCGGCGGATTATTGGCTACGGTAAACCTGCATCTGGAAAACGTTGCTGAGTCTGAAGAAGGAGCCAGAGAAAGTGTTGGACAGGCACAAAATCTAGTCCATAAATCAATTGAAGAAGTGCGGTCCATCTCTCATAACCTGGCCATGGATATCCACGTGTTAGGGCTTAAATCTACGATTGAGCAATTCGCCGAGGGAATCAATAGTACCGGCAAACTTATGGTTAAGACTTTCTATGCTATGCATGGCTACAATCCGGACCTACAAGTGAGTAGAGAATGCCTTAAAATAATTCGTGAATTGGTAGCCAATACCTTGAAATACGCAGATGCCAAAGAAGTCAATATACAACTGTCCAAAATTGATGATACCCTGCAGATTATTTACGACGATGATGGCAATGGGTTTGATATCAATCATGTTAAAAAAGGTTTGGGCCTTAAAAACATGAAGGCCAGAGCCGCAAAATTGGGGGGAGACATAGACTTTGACAGTGCACCGGGAAGAGGCACTACCGCAGTATTAACAATTCCAATACAAGAACCATGATAAGAGTTTTGATAGCAGATGATCACGATTTGTTCAGAGATGGGTTAAAATCGATTTTCAAAAATGAAAAAAACATCCAGGTGGTGGGAGATGTGCCAAATGGTGCATTGGCGATAAAAGAAGTCAAAAAGACCAAAGTAGATGTGGTTTTGATGGATATTAGTATGCCAGAAATAGATGGCATAGATGCGACTGAACGCATATTGTCAAAACATCCCAACATCAAAATCATAATGCTTACCATGCATAATGATGTGAAAACCATCAGGCGTGTGATAGAAGCCGGTGCGCACGGATATCTGCTAAAACACTCTAGCAAGGCCAAATTGGTTGAAGGAATCAATGAGGTGTGTTCGGGCCAAACATATTTTAGCAATGAAGTAACGGAGCAACTGATTAAGAGTATGAGAGCTATGGATACCGACCAGGAGGTGGTGTTGACAAAGCGAGAAGAGGATATTCTTCTGTTGATCTGCGAAGAAAGAACAACCACTCAAATTGCCAAAATCCTGCACATCAGTCCAAATACAGTGGAGAGTCACAGAAAAAGCTTGTTGAATAAAACTGGATGCAAAAATTCAGTTGGATTAGCAAAATTTGCGATCGAAAATGGCTTGATTCAGTCAGGACAGCTCCCCCCCACAAGCATAATATCTCTATCACATGTCTGGAAGTTGCCCTAAGTGCATAACCAGCACAATTTTTCAGCACTTTTGGAGTTTATTATTTGTTAACTTGCTGTTATCAAATTCTTAACTCTTATATGGTGTTGTGTGCTTTTGGCTCCGGTTAGTGCGCAGTTGGTCATCAATGAAGTGTCCTCTTCAAATGATACAACCGAGCTGGATGCGTCAGGAGATTCTCCGGATTGGATTGAATTGTACAATAATTCCTTGAACTTTATTGACCTTGACAATTACATGCTATCCGATAAAAAAAGTGACTCCGCCAAATGGCGTTTTCCATCTTTTAACATGGCTCCAGGTACTTTTCTAAGGGTGTTTGCGAGTGGAAAAGATTTGGGTGTCCCGGAGATTCATACCAATTTCAAGTTATCAAGCGAAGGAGAGTACATCAGGTTGAGTGACGATACAGGTTTGCTGTTGGACTCACTTACTATTCCGCCTTTGAGACAGGATGATTCTTATGGACGGAGTCCGGATGGAGGTCCCTGGGCCTACTATGATGTGCCTACTCCAGGGACTACTAATTCAGGGATTACCTACTTAGGTTATGCGCAGCCCCCAACTTATAGTCATTCATCAGGATTCTATTCAACTCCGTTCGATCTCGCAATAAGCAATCCAAATGGAACAGGTGCTATTTATTATACAACAACGGGAGATGTGCCAGACCCTACATCAAATACTTTTTTTAGTCCAATTTTAGTTAATGAGAATCTTATCGTATCTGCCTATTGCACTGCACCGGGATACCTGGATTCTGATACAGAGCCTGCCACCTTTCTTCTGAATCAGAGAAACTATTTACCAACCATATCCATTTCGGTGCCACCTCACCTGATGTTCTCAGATTCAATGGGGATTTATGTGTTGGGAGATAGTGCTGATTCAAATTATCCCTACTATGGTGCCAATTTTTGGCAAGACTGGGAAGTGCCTGTTCAGCTATCATATTTTACGAAAGATGGACAGGAAGCCTTCAGTCAACAATTGGGCATGAAGATTCATGGAGGGCGGGTTTCAAGAACAAATCCGCAGCGTTCCTTGAGATTCTTAGCTCGGGATAGATATGGTGATGGAGATATAGATTACCCCATTTTTCCGAATAAACCGCAGGTCAAGTCGCCCAAGAGATTTGTCTTAAGAAATGCGGGAGGAGACTTCTCCTATGCTCATATGAGAGACCCTTTGGTGCATAAAACCAGTCTTGAATTTGGTTTAAATCTGGATGTTTCGGACTACCAACCAGCAGCTGTGTACATCAATGGTGTGTATTGGGGTGTGATGAATATCCGTGAAAAACTGGATGAGCACTATCTAAACGATAATTACGACATAGATGAAGATTTACTCGACTTTTTAGAGGAAGACACGGCTGTGATCATAGGAAGTTTTCACGATTTTGACACATTATTGCAATACATTTTAAATCAAGATATCACTGATTCCTCGCATCTGGGAGCTGTGAGTAATGTCTTAGACATCAATAGTCTAATGGATTACTTCATTACTCAGCTTTATATGAACAATACCGATTGGCCGCAGAATAACCTGAAGTTTTGGAGAGAACGTGGCGGACAGAACAATACCTGGCGATATTTGTTATTCGATTTGGATGGTGCCTATGATTTGCGCGGTTGGACCCCCGTGACTTTAGATGCTATTGAAGGTCTAATTGGTAAGGCAGATAATGGGAATAAACATGCACGCTTATTTATGCGACTCCTGGAAAATGACAGTTTGAGGACCTATTTCCTTACAAGGTATGCCGACTTAATGAACACAGCTTTTAGAACAGAAGCACAGCTTGATTTATTGGAACGACAAAGAAACATACTGGGCAATGAGATGGCGTTTCATGAGGAACGATGGGCGCTCAATCAACTGCGATACAATCAAGAGGTGTCAGAGTTTATTCCTGATTGGATGATCAATCGACCACAAATTGTAAGGAATCAGTTGGAAGAGCGCTATTCGCTGGATGGTCAGGTATCATTGGCTTTGAATGTCTACCCTCCGGAGGCAGGAAAAATTTTGGTGAATACCATTGCTCCGGAAACGTTTCCCTGGGATGGTATCTATTTTGATGGTGTTCCTGTGGTTTTGACTGCTGTTCCCAATCAAGGGTTTAGTTTTGATTTTTGGAAAGGGATTCACAGTTTTGACATTGATTATAATGCACAGATCAAAAGAAATTATACTTCAGATGATCAAATCACTGCTTTTTTTGAAACCTATGAGTCGCCCATTGAATTTAAAGTATATCCCAACCCTTTAAGCCATGATATGACTCTGTCTTTTGTTTTAAGCGATATCAATGATGTGAGTTGTCGTTTGGTCAGTGTTGAAGGGAAAGAAATAGAAAATTGGTCTTTAGGTAAAATGAATGCAGGTAAACATGTTATTGATCTGTCTTTGAAACCAATCGTTTCGGGAATTTATACCTTACAGTTGCAAACCAATGACGATCGAACGAGCTTAAAAGTAATGGTGAAATGAGAGGAGTTTTGATGTTGATAGGTCTTTTTTGGATTACCGTGGTCGGCGCGCAGATTCTAAATCCAGTACAAATTTGTGTCTTGCCATCACAGGTCAATGAATCTTCTGGTTTGGAGCTCTTGCCAAATGGTCACTATTTGACCCACAATGACGGTGGTTGGGCAAGGGAAATCTATGAATTTGATGCCACGTGTAATTTAGTGAGAACGGTTTACCTTGATAGCATTAATCAAGTGGATATCGAAGACATCAGTATTGATGATTCCGGCAATGTGTATGTGGGCGATTTTGGAAATAACAATACGCTTCATGGGCGAACAGATTTGGTCATCTATAAAATTGATTCATTGTCGTTTGCAACCAAGGATACTATTATTCCAGAGTTCATCCACTTCAGCTATAGCGATCAAACAGATTTTTCACCGCCCCCCAGTGAAAGAATTTATGATTGTGAAGCGATGGTGCATCATGGAGACAGTTTGTATTTGTTTTCTAAGAATGATGCCACCGCTACAAATACCTATACGCGGGTATATGCGCTGAGTGATCAACCTGGGACTTACGTTGCACAATTGAGAGATAGTTTAAATACTGGTGGAAGGATCAATGCTGCCTCATACAATCATTCGTTGGGACAATTGATCATGTCTGCAAACGATTTACTATGGAAGTCTGAAGGATTCACTGCTCCCAATTGGTTTTCAGGGCTCAATACGCAGTATGTCATTCCTGATGTAAGGAAATATGAAGGTGCATTGTTGTTAGGTGATGGCCGTATGTTGCTCAGTACCGATACCCAAGGGTCGGCTACTGGTGAACTGTATGAGATGCTTGAAGGGATCAACTTTGTTCGAGAGAAGGATGTGTCTGGGAATTCGCTGTATCCTAATCCCTTTGTAAATGAGTTGACTGTTGAGGTAGAGGAGGGCACAGATTATGTGCAAATAATGAATGGAGTCGGCCAAACGGTTTTTAAGACCGAAATCCATCAGTCGAAAATGTTGATTGCTCCAAACCTAGTTCCGGGGGTTTATCATTTGTCGATTTGGCGAAATGGTAAATTGTTGGAGTCTTTCAAGCTCGTTAAATCATAAAACTGTTTTAAAACAGGAAGTTCGGGAACCACCCCGAACTTCCAAACAAACAACAAAACAACCAACTA
>JAUILH010000231.1 GCA_030433115.1 Bacteroidia bacterium
CAGGTAGCGAATCGTCTACTCAAGCAAGTAGCAAGCCTGGCCGGCATCACCCAACTCGTCACTCAAGGCTCCAGAACAGAGCCCAAGTGCCAGTTTGTGACCTTCCACACGGCCCGAAGATCAGGAGCAACCAACCTCCGGCTCATGGGAGCTTCCTTAAAGACTATTGCCGATATTGGTGGATGGAAGAAACTTAGTACTGTGGAGCGGTACCTCCGGGCCAGTGGAATGGATAGTGCGAAGCTGGCTAAGAAGCTTGGGTTTTTTGATTGAGTTTTGGAGGGGGGTGTGTGAGCTTACCAGTTTGATCTTTCAAGATCAGAACTCCTTCGCTTTTTATCCATTGGTTTTTTTCTATTGAAGCGGGCATGCTCAATTATGAATTCTGCTATGAGTAAAATTACAGATTAAAACTGAGGGTCTACAATAGTGCCAGTCAAATTAATCCCTAAGACAACGTACAGAGTAACCGAATGGCTTATTGAGATAATTTCTATTTAATCCCGCATCGTTGGCATTCAGCGTATAAATCCACGCACGATAAGTAAAGGCTTCAGTGGAACTCCACCAAGTCCCTACAAATCCAATACCATTAAAAGGTTCATTCACCCAACGGTTACCTCCTGGAAGACCCGAAAAACCACTTTCATTGGTGGCCCCTCCGTTGGGACTATCCCAATATTGTGTTCCCATACTTTTCATCTTCCCTCCTGCAGAAGACTCGCCACCTAAATAGTTCATTAAAGAACTCCATTCCATGTCAGTTGGTACGTGCCAACCTGAAGGGCAAATGTTGCGTGGATCATCGACAGTATACCAGTTATATAATTTCCCATATGGGTCTTCGTATTGGTTATCATTATTATAATGCACCCAAGCTCCTGTAGATAAATTGCTCCATTCGGTTATATCTACGACGTTTGGTATCGGGTCACCGTTGGAGTAAATAGTGGTACGAAGGTTTTCAGCCATCCATTCCTGACCGTTGCCAAGTACAATACTGCTATAAGAATAACCATCGAATGTCACGCCTTCTCCCGGCGTTGATACTATTCCTCCTCCTCCAATAGTTGTAAAGCTGAACTCGTTTCCATAAACCGTTCCTGCGCTGTTGGTCGCGTATGCTCTGACAAAATAAGTTGTATTTGCATTTAGGCCAGTTAAATTACTCGTAAAACTTCCTGAACCACTTCCATCGTTTGAGTAGTTATTTGCTGTAGTTGGGCTTTGGCTAGTACTCCATACTACGCCTCGCTGGGTAACAGCGGTCCCCCCATTGTCGCTAATGTAGCCTCCAGATATTGCGGATGAAGCCGTAACATTAAGAACCGGCAAAGTTGAAAGGGTGGCAAAATCACCTGGATTTGAAACAGTATAGGTTATGCTATCTATTTCATTCAATGGGATTTGCAATACTGTACCATCGCTCTGGTATATGTTCATAATTGACTGTGCATTCAGCAATATTGAATACATGAACAACATTGAGCAACTTATTGTCAATTTCTTTTTCATCTTCTATTGTATAATCACTTGTTTGGATATTGATTTTTGTCGTCCAGATATTCGGCAAAAATACGTTCCTCTAGGGATATGATTGATGTTGATTACCTCTTGGTTAGCACCTGACGCCTGCCTGCAACTATTTTCTAAAATTAATTTCCCCTGCATGTCAAACAGTGAAATGGAAATATCATCTTCTTTTTGCAGATTAAACTGTATGTATAAATCTGTACTTGCAGGGTTAGGAAAAATCGAAACCTCCCAAGCATTTACACTGTTAAACCAGTCCTGAATATTCACGGGAGTTTCTCCATATTGATAGTGATCGATAGAGCTAATGTTCCAAGTATAAATAGTATCATCCCACAAGTGTAAATTCATGACATCGGAATCAAAAGTAATTTTATGTATATCTTCTAAATCGTACGAGGCATTGGTCCCATCTGTATAATTGAAATGGATAGATTGTGCATAACCCGTTGCTCCTGTCAGCAACACAGTGGATAGTAATACCAGTATTCTTGATTTATATTTTTTCATATCAATTAGAGTTGTTTCGAGCTAACCCATTGAAAATGTAAGATCGTACGATAAGTCAAATTAACTTCCACTTTTAAGCTCCCTAATTTTAGCTTTAAGAGCTTTTACCTTTCTTCGAAGATCAGTATTGTCTTGAAACAAATCATAACTTTCCCAACACTTTAACCAGCTAAATTCCTTTATATCCTCAATTAAATGTGTAATTGCTTCTAAAGCACGCTCATTTTCTCGGTCTCCCCCCCTTAATCGTATTGTTCTAGACTCTTCTGTTGGGTCCACAAGAGTTAGTTCTCTAACCCACTCCCCATCGTAGTACCAGTGCAGGAACTTTGAACAATTCCATCCATTTATCTTAATCGTAGTACTTTCCAGGTGTTCATCGTAAATATTAAAAGAGAATTTTGGTCTTTCTGGATCACTTGAAACATGGAATGTATCTGCTATAGTATGTTCACCTATGTATAACGGGAAATGCCTTTTTGCCATTTGCTTTAACGGGAACTTCTCAAAAGTGTTATCCTCAAAAATAGCAATAAATTGTCCGGCATCCGAAATCCCATAATCTTGAAACCTTGATAAATTCATACTTATTGTTAGTGTTTTACAGTTTTTATTATATTCCTAACCGATGTTTTTTTGAAAAAATCTAATCCGTTATCTACTTATCCTGCTCACTTGATCATAGATTTGTGCCTGCTGAACCATTTTCACGAATTGGAAATTTTACCCTTTTTAGCTTAGGGTTAAGCCCTGCTTCATTGTATGTTGATTATTCGAAACCCTACCACCCCTTCCCCAAAGCATCCCTAACATCAACCTTATTCAGCACCCGCTCACAAGACTCAAAATCCGTATTATCAATCCGGTCATACCGGATTTCAAAAGCGGAGCGGGTTTCCACTTCTCTGATTCGTTCTTGTGCCTTTTCTTTTTCTCCCATGGCTACATCCACCCAGACATCTTGTAGGATGTCCGGGATTTGGCCAAACATGCTGAAGATGTTGTTCAAGCGATCACTTAGTAACTCATGAACGCGGTCTTCAACTGTCCCCCGGTACCGCATATTGTAAACCTTGACTCTGTCGAGGCGCTGACCGATACGCTGAATACGCCCCTTCCTTTGTTCCAGTCTTGTAGGGTTCCAGGGTAAGTCGAGATTAATCAATGTTCCCAGACGTTGGAGGTTTAGGCCTTCACTCGCGCTATCGGTTCCAAAAAGAATACGGATCTCATCATTCTGAACTGCACGCTTAATGGTTTCTTTTTCTACCCGCTGATAAAGCCCCTTGTGCCAAATACCTGATTTCCCTGCCCCTGCATAAACTCCAATTTTCTTGTCTGGATGTTCCTTGGCTACCAATTCCGAAAAATACCTTACGGTATCGTAATATTGGCTGAATATAATACAGCCTAAATCACTCCAACCATAAGAAAACAGAAGCTCATTCAGCCGTTCGAGCTTCGGGTCGGATTCGGTGAACTCGTCGAGTTGCCGGATTAAACGTTCCAAAATATCTTGTTGCTCTGGGCCAATTCTTGCAGCGATGCCAGATTTGGGCTCTTCAACTATGTCTTCCTCTTCGGAGAAATCGAAGTCGTTGCCCAGCATTTTTATGGCAGTCTTTCGTCCGGCCTCCATACTGCTGCCAATACGCCTCAGTAAAAGGGTTTTGATAAAACCTGCTCCTTTCATCAC
>JAUILH010000074.1 GCA_030433115.1 Bacteroidia bacterium
GTGTAAAGAAAGTCTCTTAGAAGCGCTTAAAACGCGTATTAAAAACCTCATGTTCCAATTGTCACCTGGCAACTTTAAAATGATGAGAGTATTTGCTGAAAAAGTGTAACTTGTGTTGTGTAAAAACGTAATAAAAAATGAGACTTCTTATGGCTAACTACAACACAATGTTATGGAGTCTGCCAGGGATAGCAGCGGCATCCTCCGCCGTAGCTTTAGCGAAGGAGGAGATATAGCGAATAGCCCGACCCCAAATGAGACAAACTAGCGGAACATATGATTATGCTGGGGTGGCAGCCAAAGAAAAAGCCCTAAGCCAAAGTGAAGTGAAAAGTATGTTCGACCATAGCAGTTGTAATTTTGAAGGGGGACCAGCAGGTTGCAGCTATGTGTATACGGGTTACGATGAGGTAATTACAGAGACAGTCACTAATCATTTAGATGTATCTGGAACGGATGATCATATAGATGCAGGCACTTCTGATAGAGGCGTTACTAATGAGGTAACACTTGAAGCCTGGGTAAGAACAGAAAACACAGACCCAAGTTTTAGCGCATTTGTTGACAAATACGATAATGGCGGCAGCGGTGATAATGTAGGTTACCACCTGTTCTTCAATGCAGGCAGAGTGCGTTTAGCAGGTAGAAGTGCCAATGATGCGACCTACAAATCAACTACTTACTCAGATACGATAGCGGATGGAGAATGGCACCATGTTGTGGGTGTTATAGACAGTAATGATACATGGAGCTTATATGTAGACGGCAACTTAATAGACTTTAACGATTACAATGGCAGTACGGTAGATTTAACGAATCCTGGTGTACTGCAAATAGGGAATAGTAAATTTGCCAACAGCGACTATAATGGCGACATACGAGATGTATCTATTTGGAACAGAGCCAAGAGTGCTGTTGAAGTACTCACAGACTATGCTGCAGTGCGCCCAACGGGAACAGACGCTAATTTGGTAGGTTACTTCCCATTAGATGAGGGTACGGGTACCACGGTGTATGATTTATCATCACAAGGCATTGATGGTAGTTTTGCGAACAGCCCAACGTGGTCATCAGATACATTGGTTGATATCACTTATATTCCTAATGACTCGGTGAAGGTGAGCGGGGCTGTGAGTTATAGATATGGATTCCAGGGACAGGAGAAGGATAACGAGATAAAGGGAGACGGAAATAGCTATGACTTTGGAGCGAGGATGTATGATGCGAGATTGGGAAGATGGTTGAGTATTGATCCAAGATTTGAAAAATATCCAGACATGTCTCCCTATACGGCTATGGGCAACAATCCTAACTTATTCTTGGATCCAGGTGGAGATACTACAGTGATCTATTTAGGAGATTTTTACCTGGAGGGAGAAGATTTCCTTCTCAAAGCATCAAAAAACGCAGTACTTAATGATGGAGTCGACGATGGAGTATTTTTAGTTTATGCACATGCAAATCCAATTGCGATAGGGAAACATATTAATAGCGATGGATCAATTGCAACAATTAATGGAAAATCACCAGATGAACTACTAAGAACACCAAGGGCTATAATTAATACACTCTCGGAATTTAGTGATGAATTTAAACAAGCAGTGGATAATAATGACCCAATTACGTTAATATTTAAATCCTGTAATCCTGGAACAAATCCTGCTGAATTTTATGGTGAGGATAGCCAATATGCTGATGAAGACCCAATTGCCCAAAGATTATCAAGAGTAAGACCCAAATGGAATATTTGGGCTCCCAATGGCTATGTTATATTTGGACTAGATGAAAATGGCAAAACAGTTGAAAAGGGAGTCTCAAATGTTTTACCTGCAGAGCATAGAGCAGCAGGAGGTACTGGGGCGGTGCCAATGAATAAAGGTTATGTGTTCTTTAATGAGGGTGAGAAGCACGAAATTCCATGGATCAGTGGAGATGTTGATGTAAAGACTTACTATGGCACTGATGGAGGTAGTGCGAAAAATGAAAAAAATGGAACCGAAAAATGAAAAAAATTATAATCATATTATTCAGCATATCTCTTGTTAGTAGCTGTGGAGAAGAGGTTACGAAAAACGCCCCACAGAAACCAAAAACAGAAACAGGGCGACAAATAAAAGAGCCATCACAGATTAGAAAACAACAGGAAAAAGAATATTTCGATACTACGGTTTACTCTATTTCTTCAAATAACCAACAGCTTTTTATTAAATTTGATGAATACGGTGTGCAGTCACACCCAATACAACAGATTACTCTAAGTCTACTGATGGCATTGCAAAACGGTACAGGATATGCCCTTGACTCTCATGTTGAGACACTAGATTTGTTGTTTTTGAATAATCATAGGATTGAGCCATCAGAGGGTTTAAAAAGTTATGTGGGGTACTTTTATGCTAAGGCACAAGAAAAGGGTTATGAGCTTACATCCATTCAAAGAGCTTATTGCATTGATTCTTCAGGAAACGAACTGAGTCCAGAAGAACTGCTTGTTAGAATGAACAAATATTTATAGAGATAGTCAGTAGAGTCACATTCCAATTGTCACCTAAACCACATAACCGATTGATAATGAGCACAGCACAACCCCAGGAAGCCCTAAACTAAAATGTTCCATATAAGGACACCAGAAATATCAGGAGCTATAGAGTCAACGGGTGAATAAATTTCAGCAGTTATTTTATATTAAACTAAGACTTAAATCTTCATTTCATAACCAGTTTTCATTCATTTCTCTCATCATAGACACTTCAAACATCTATTTTCCTTATTATATATCAATCTGTCCTGCTTAGCTTGCTTAATTAGCTGTATTTTCTGCTTATTAGGCGGTTTAATCCCTCTATAAGCTTCATTTGGGGTTAGCCCACTTAGCTTAGAATGAGGCTTTCTTATGTTGTAATCTTTAATGAAAAATTGAACTATTCTCTTGAGATGTTTTAAGTCCCTTGGTTCTTTTGGAAAAATGTACCTGTATTTTAAAGTTCTATTAATCCTTTCAACCATAGAATTGGAATAATTCAAATCCTTTAAGGCAGTTAACTTCTGAATATTGATTTCAGATTGTTTGATAAAGCCATTGACATGGAAGTTATGGTTCTCTGGACCACCATCAACAATGAGTTTTACATTTAATTCTTGGTCTAATAGCAAAGCTCCAGAATAAGCCTCTTCAATAGTTTGTTTGGTAATCAATCCAGATACCCTTTCTTGAATAGAATAAGAAAGTATCTGTCTGGAGAAATTATCTACCACCAAATAGATGTAATATCGTTTTCCATTCAAGGCTTTTAAGGTGGTCACATCTGCATGCCATATTTCATTAGGAGCTTTGGCTCTAATGCCAGGTTGATGTCTTTTCTTTTTCTTAATGGTTTTCTGATTACCTCTAATGCCCAAAAGTTTATTGACCTTGTAAAAAGTGTTTTCAGACACTGTAATTAAACCTTTTCTGACACCATCCCAATAAATACTTAGCATAGACCAATGCCTATTTCTAGGATTAAGCAGGGCATCCCTTATGTTTTTAACTTCTTGTGGCATAATCTGATTAGGATAAACCTTATTACACTTTTGAAAGAAAGACTTGTCACAAGCCAGCTTAACGTCAATTGCCCATGTATGAAAAGTAGATTTTGAAATGTTAAAGACCTTTACAGCTTTCTCAATAGATACAATGTTCTTGACCTTGGAAATGGTTTCAACCACCTTTTCTTTTTGATTTCTTACAACATGACCAAAATTCTCCACTCCTTGAGTAATGTCAATCAAAGTTCTAATCAATTTCCCATAAGCATAGAACATCTTAGGATAATGATTTAAAGTTTGAATGAGCTCAGTGTGTTTATCAGCAATTAAGTTGATCTCAGAGCCCATAAATCTTTTGTAATCATCATTGCGCCATCTATGAAGGTTGGTTCTTGGAATTTTACCCGGTAGTGAGTTGTGTGCGTTGAAAATGACTGTGTCGCAATCGTCGTTTTGTCGCAAACTGTCCCAAATTCCGTCCCAAGCGGGTAAATAGAAATTTTCAGAACAGTCGCCTCCACTACCAGAAACAAGAAAACCCACCGATATGGCAGGTTTTGCTAAGTGACCCAGGAAGGATTCGAACCCTCAACCCTCAGAGCCGAAATCTGATATTCTATCCAGTTGAACTACTGGGCCAATACTCTGAACTTACTAATTATGTTGCTGTCAAAACAACCACGTCTCAACCCTCAGAGCCGAAATTGATGCGCACGGCCAGTGATTCTATCCAGACGGACGTAGTCTGAACTACTGGACCAATTAGGTGCAAATTTATAAGATTGTCACAAATAGCTGCCTTATCCTTAACTTTAAAACATGTTTGTTGCCATTTATTCTTTTCAGCTCAAGCCAGGAAACGAGAAAAATTTTCTGGAAGCATGGGAAGCTTTGACTATTTTAATTCGTGATAACCTGGGTGCTCTGGGCTCACGCATGCATAAATCCGAAAAGGAGGGCGTTTATATTGCCTATGCCCAGTGGCCGTCCAGAGAGCTATGGGAACGAGACAGCTCTGGCTTATTGCCAAAAGAAGCTCACATATATCGTCAAAAAATGAAAGCCGCCTGTACTGAAATTAAAACCATACATAGCTTAGAAGTGCTTTCAGATTTGCTCATTCATGAGAAAAATTGACCATTAAAAGCCCTGAAGGAAGGATTATTTGTAGGCATTGCACAAGAATCTTTGCATTTTTGCGTTTCATAGATTCACTGCTTTTAGGAATGAAGTATTTATTGATATGTTTAACGCTATGTCTGGGCACCAACAAGGTACAGGCTCAGCTTACCCCAATTGGACAATGGTTGGACCATTTCCCATACAAAGACGCCAATTTAATTTCGGCAGATGGGAATTTAATCTACTGCGCTACAAAGTATGCGGTTTTTTCTTATGACATGAGTTCTCAAGAGCTCGCACGCCTTTCTAAAACAAATCGTTTATCGGATGTGGGCATCTCCGCTATGAATTATGATGCGGGGAATCAGACCCTGATTGTGGGATACGACAACGGAAATGTAGATTTACTGAAAGGAGAAGCAACGGTTAACCTCCCTTTTATCAAACTGAACAATACCTTACTTGGTGAAAAGCAAATCAATAGCATCCGGTTTAAAGGAAATCTGGCTTACTTGTCCTGTGGATTTGGTATTGTGGTGGTTGATATTGACCGTGAAGAAATTAAGGAAACCTACGTCATTGGAAACAACAACACAGCCCTGTCTGTTTTAAGTACCATCGAATATAACGACAGTATTTTTGCTGCCACGGGAGATGGCCTTTATAAGGCATACGCAAACGAGCCCTTTTTATTGGACTTTAGTAACTGGTATCACCAGGCAGATTTACCATCCGGAATCGTTAACGACACCTTGTCATTGGTGTTCGAATTCAATGGAAAACTCCATGTAAAGCATCAGGATGTCGCTGGTTCAAGTCTGTATTCAAAAGAAGCCAGTGGTTGGCAAGCAATTTCCAGCACAGCGGGTAAAGAAATCAATGGCATTTTTGTAGATAACAACCAACTTTATGTTTGCCACAAAGACTCCATTGAAATATACGATGGCTCATACAATGCAATAGGTTTCCGCAGAGAACCCTTTGATTTTAAGCCAAAAAGCTGCATCATTAGCAATGGCATGGTACTGAGTGCCAGTCATAATCGTGGATTGGTGTGGCACACAGGTCCAACAAGCTGGAACAGTGTTTTTCCCTCCGGCCCAGAAAATGCCAATGCTTTTGACATGGACTACCAGGATGGTCAGGTGTGGGTAGCAGCCGGAAATATTACAGGAACCGCCTGGAACAGAAGTTTTACGCAACCAGGTGTCTCATCATATGTAGAAGATGAATGGACGCCATATGGCTATTCAACAGTACCTGGGTTTTCAGACGACACCCTATTCGATATCATTTCTATTGCTGTTGACCCAAGAGACCCCACGCATGTGTTTGCCGGATCTCATTCGCAAACAGGCTTACTCGAATTTAAGAACGGTGCCTACATTGGGTCCTATGATGAAAGCAACAGTAGCTTGCAAACTCGACCAGAACCCTCTTTAAGTACAACCGTGGCCGTACCTGGACTGGCCTTTGATGATGAGTCAAATCTCTGGGTGGTCAACATGTTTGTTGGCGACCAAATGTCTGTGAGAAGCGAGTCAGGCTCTTGGCGTTCCTTTGACTTAAACATCAGTCAATCTGCCTTAACCACCAGAATCGTGGTGGATAATTCGGGCAACAAATGGATTTTGGCACCCGGAACAGGAATTGTGGCATACAGTCATGGAGAAACCATTTCGGACGAGACAGATGATGTTTCCAGATTGCTCACCACCACAGCCGGCAACGGAAATCTACCAAGTAATAATGTGTCGAGCATTGCAGTTGATTTAGATGGAGAAATTTGGGTAGGCACAGATGCCGGACCAGCAATTTTTTACTCTCCGGATGATGCGGTAAACGGCAATACAATTAATGCACAGCAGATTTTAATCGAACAAGATGGTAACCTGCAAATCTTGCTTGAAACAGAGAATATTACAGCCATTGAAGTAGATGGCGGCAACCGAAAATGGCTCGGCACCTCCAATAGTGGCGTGTTCCTCATGTCTGAAGACGGCACCAAAGAGATTTTGCACTTCACAGCTGAGAATAGCCCATTGCTGTCTAACGAGATTCTAAGCATTGAAGTGAACGATAAAACTGGAGAGGTCTTCTTTGGAACCGAACAAGGGCTTATTTCTTATAGGGGGGAGGCAACAGAAGGCGATCAGTTTTTCTCAAACGTCCTGGTGTATCCAAATCCAGTAAAAGAAACTTACTTTGGTCCAATTGCCATCAAAGGACTGGCCATTAATACGGATATAAAGATCACAGACATTGCAGGTCGAGTAGTCTATTACACCAAGTCTGTGGGAGGGCAAGCTACCTGGGATGGTAACAATTTTAATGGTGAACGCGCAAAAACGGGCGTTTATTTGGTTTTTGCCACAGACGACCAGGGAGAGTACGGAAAAGTAGCGAAAATTTTGTTCATAAATTAAAGGCGTGTTTAGCACAGAAGCCATAGTCATCCGCGCTACCCGCTACACGTCTAATAGTTTTGTTGTCAAAGCATTTTCAAAGGAACATGGCATCATCAACTTTATGTTGAGGTCGTCTGCCAAAAACAAACGCTCTGCACTCAAAGAGCAACTATCTATTCTCGAACTCAGCTTTGCCAAACCCTTGTCGGATAGAGTTGCCAGCCCCAGCCAAATTAAGCTACACCAACCATATACTGGTCTGGCACTTAATCCTGTGAAGCGCACAATAGCCTTGTTTATGTCGGAAATAATAGACCAATGCATCAAACAGGAAAGCGCCGATCTTGAAAGCTATAATTACATCAAATCGTCATTATTAAAACTGGACACTGCTGCAGAATTCAATGATTTCCACATTCAATTTATGGCAGGACTGATGTCTCATTTAGGAATAAGTCCTGGTATCACCAATGAAACTTACTTGGACCTTCAGGAGGGAAAAGGGAGGAATCACATTCCTTTGCACGAATTGTACTTGAATGAACAGGAAACCATTGCTTTTGTACAGGCACTCAACGGTCAAAAATCACCACTTCCCATAAGGAAACAACTCAACAACTTTCTACTGTATTTCAAGATTCATATGAGCGGGTTCAAGGATCCTAAATCTCTGGACGTTTTGACGGAGGTATTCGCATATGTTTAGTTTTTAGTACATTGTTGGCATGCTACGGAATTTTTGTACACTCACTTTATTGATTTTTGGGCTTCATCAGCAATCATTCACACAGAAAAAAGCCATTGACCATACAGTTTATGATGATTGGAAAGACTTGAAGTCCACAAAGCTGAGCAATGATGGTCAGTGGTTGGGCTATATCATTGAACCTCAGGTAGGAGATGGCACCTTTTTCCTGAGGCACAACTCGGATAAATCTACAAAGTCTGTTTTCAGAGGCAGCAAGTTTGAATTTGGCCCAGAAAGCAATTACCTCATTGGTCGAATAGAACCAGGCTATGATACTATCAGAACCTTGAAGCTGGCAGACACCAAATTTTCAAAACTACCTAAAGACAGTATTTTTATCTGGTACCTAAGCGAAGACTCTCTCGTAAAGTTTCCGAAATATAGCAGCTATGAAGTTCCGGATAGTGGACATTTCCTTGTGTTCAAACAAGACAAATCGAGCTGGAAAGCACCGAAAAAACGAAAATGTATCTTCAAAAAGAAGACAACTACAAAAGTAAGTTCCAGAGGTAAAGACTTGAGCATTATTAACACTCAAAAGAAGTCCAGACAAAAGCTTTTAAACGTAATTGATTACGACCTATCTAAAAATGGTCAGTACTTAGCTTATATTACTCAGTTGAAGGAGGACACCGTTGAACAGTATCAAGTGTATTACTTCAACCTTAAAACCAATGAAAAAAAGCTGGTCTACGAGTGCAGTGATAGCACAAGTAGTGTAATTGGTTTGAAGGTGTCAGACAGAGGAAAATCTTTGAGCTTTTTGTCTTCAACAGATACGTCCAAGAACAAAACTTATGACCTGCACATTGTGATGAATGATGCCAGTTTAAGCAGCACAATTATTAAGGGAAACGAGTTGTTGGGTCACGAAAATTGGTCTCCAAGCCGCCATAGAAGTCTCAGGTATTCTGAAGATGAAAAACGCCTCTATTTTGGCATTGCACCAAATCCATATAATGCGCCCAAAGACACCCTTTTATCCAGCGAAAAATACAAAGTGGACATATGGCATTGGCAAGACAAAAAACTTCAACCAAGACAGCTTTTGGATAAGAAGACAGATGAGCAAAAAACGGTGAGTTGCGTGTATCATCTTTCGGAAAAACGCATGGTTGAGTTAGGAGACCTTTCCATGGATTATGTCTCTATCAACTTTAAACACAACCACGGGAAAGTGCTGGCAAGCTCTGCAGAGAAATTTGAACGGTCGTATGATTGGAATATGCCCTGGCTGAGAACGTATTATTTGGTAGATGAATTAAGCGGTGAAAAAACCATGCTCCAGGACAGCGTGGGTTATGGTGTGTCCTTGTCTCCCCAGGGCAAATACGCCGCGTACTTTGATCACAAGGATAGCAGTTGGTATGTGATCAATCTAGGCAATGGTTCAAGGCATCAAGCGAGTAAAGGAGTGGACGACCCTTTGGCTTTTGATAACAATGGGTCCCCTTACGACCCAGGCGGTTTTGGTTCTCCTGGGTGGTTAGAAAATGATGTGGCGTTTTGGTTCTATTCAAAGCACCATATTTGGGCGTACAACCCGAGTAATACGGACTTGGCGCAATGCCTTACATGTGATGGTGATAAGGACAATGTGTATAGGTACATTCATTGGGATCGTGACCTCAATTACATTCCGGCTGACACTGAAAAACATCTCAGCATTTACAACGAAACAACGAAAGCTTCCGGTGTTGGTAGGATTTATTTCAACGGCGATGGCTTACAAACCAAGTACTTGCCCAACGCAAATATGAGACCTCTTCAAAAAGCCAAAAACAGTGACGAGATCATCTTCAGGCAAATGAGCTTCAAGGAGTATCCGGATCTTTATCTTACCAATTTAGAGTTTGAGAATCCTGAAAAGATCACAGAAACCAATCCTCAACAAAAAGATTTTAAGTGGGGAGAAGTGCAATTGGTAAATTGGACATCATACAAAGGGCTCGAATTAGAGGGACTTTTGTACACCCCCGAAGACATGGATTCTACAAAAAAATACCCTATGATTGTTTACTTCTATGAAAAATACGACAAGATGCTGCACAACCACTACGTTCCCAAACCAACGGCATCCATTGTATTTCCCACCGAGTATGTAAGCAACGACTATATCGTTTTCATTCCAAACATTGAATACACCATTGGTCACCCAGGAAAAAGTGCGTACGACTGTATTTTAAGTGGAACCGACTACCTCACCAACAAATATTCATGGATAGACACCACCAAAATGGGATTGCAAGGACAAAGTTGGGGTGGCTATCAAACGGCTTACCTGGTAACACAAACCGATATGTATGCAGCCGCAATGGCTGGAGCACCGGTGAGCAACATGACCAGTGCCTATGGTGGCATCCGCTGGGGAAGTGGCTTAAACAGAATGTTTCAATACGAGCATACGCAGAGTAGAATTGGTACAACTTTGTGGGACAATCCGAACCTGTATATAGAAAACTCGCCCTTATTTTTTGCCGATAAAATCAACACTCCTATTTTGATTATGCATAACGACAAGGACGGGGCTGTACCGTGGTATCAGGGGATTGAGTATGCCTCTGCGCTAAGAAGGTTAAACAAACCATCCTGGTTGCTGAACTACAATGGAGACGGACACAACTTAATGAAACGCCCAAACCGTGTGGATCTTAGCATCAGGATGAGACAGTTTTTCGACCATTTTTTGAAAGACGAACCCGCACCAATCTGGTTAAAAGATGGTTTGCCTGCGGTACAAAAAGGAAGAATGTCGGGGTATGAAGATGCGGAGTGAGCCGAAACTCACCAAATTCTGTAATTTAAAGAGTCATTTCTAAGTCTGCTAGTGGGTTTTTGTTGTCCACCAGATAATTTGGCAACCTCTTTTTGCACATAGGTTTGTAGTTCTTTAAGCCAGATTTCACCATCACCATTTAAGTCGGCTTTGCCAGATTTTATACCGCTTATTAAACAATAGGTGAACAGACCATTATTCCAATCATCCCCCTCTATTGCAAATTCGAGTCCACCAGCACTGGAAATAATGGTGGCGCCAGTTCCACGTCTCAGGTCGGAGAAAAGAGATTTGCTTAACTCAGAAATATTGGATGTGCCTATTTTTGGTTTTGGACTATCTCCAACCGCTCTAAATGTGATGGTTTCATTTTCAGGTATTAGCTCACTGGCCATGGCAACGTCTTCTTTGTCTATTTCTCCACTATGACATGCATCAATAAATAGTAATTTCTTCAATGGATTTATTCCATCTAAAAGCCCCTCTAAATTTTCATATGGCAACCCATTCAAGTCTGGTTGGCTAAAATTCATGTCATGGGTGGCAAAAAAGTAGTCTAAATGTTCATTCAGAACACCATGTCCGGCAATAAAAACGATCACATGATCGTCGATTTTTGCGCTGTCCAGAAAGCGCCTCAACGCCATTACATTTTCTAACGTAACTTCTTGATTGATTAATGTTTTGATATGAACGTGTTTATATCGAGGATTGGATTTAAACAAATCACTGAGGTTTAGTGCATCTTTTGCCGCATACTTCAAGTCATATCGAGCGTCTTCATACTTACTGTCTCCAATCGAAATCAAATACAGACTGGGTTTAACAAGTGCTTTATTACATGTAATGGTGATTGATTGGCGGTAGCTCTCTGCGCCTGCGGTATTGAGCACAGAAACTTGAATTTTGTTCTCGCCCTGTGCTAAATTGAGTTTTAAAGTTGTGTCGTGGTTTTGGATGTGGAGTGCTTTCAGAGGTATACCAGAAGTGCCATAAACGGCAACATGATTGATCCAAATATTGATGCGATCCAGATTATACTTACTGTCTCTGAGATTAAGATTAATGTCGATATAGTTTGTATCAATTTTTTCTGGTAATTGCTCAAAGTTCTCTATCTCAATCTGAGGCAGATGAAAATCATCCTTCAGCATCTCCTCCGTAAATCCCATTTTTCTGAGCCTTTTTTCGTAAGCTTTCTCATAGGCCTTAATTAGCGAAGAGTCCGCATATCCTAGTCGATTCATGACAATATCAGGTCTGTGATACTTTAAATCAAATTGTTCAAATGGGAAGACCTCTTGTCCGATTTTGAAATAAAGAGACTTAACCATGTCCTTGCTGCCCTTGTAGTAGTGATCAGGCGTTACTGCCAAATACATAGATGAGTCTACCATTAAGTGGGCAATTAGTTTGCCATTATTAAGGTCCCAAACATTTGTAATGCCGTCTCTTCCATAAGAGATCAGGCGTTGATCATTATCTATGAAATGAGCAAGGGTGCTGTTGCCAAAATGACCGCTTAAAGTCTTGCTTTTTTCTTGCTTTTCAAGATCCCATAAAACTATCTGGTTGTCCTTAGAGCATGTGGCAGCCATCATAGAGTCTTGAGAAACTCCCACATAAGTAATGATATCTGTATGTGCCTGGAGAGCCACCAAACGTTTGTCAGAGGGCATTTTCCTGCCCCATTTGGGCTTAATGCTTTCAAGTGTGTTAAAGCGCCTAATATTTTTCGGCACCGGAGCTTTATAGTCAAACAAATAAAGATGCTCATCAATACCGCCAAATACCGCGTGTCTTTTTCCGAAATTGCCCATCCTTTGCAATTCATGAGGGTAGTAACTTTGGGAAGTCAATTGCGCATTTGCAGAGCGATCAACAGGGTCAAAATTCCTTTCAAATAGATAACCACCATTTTTGTGGTAAACTGCAATTCGTTCTCTAAAATCAACATAGGATATTATGTCATCGTTGTGATGAGGTACTATCGAAAGCCTTCCCATGCCTTGTGATACAAAGCCAAATGTTTTTTCATTTTCGGCAATTTCACGTTGCTCTTTCAAGGCTTTTTGAATATAAAAATCATGACTTGAACTTATAAGCCCTGTATCAAGTTCTCCCCATAAGTTAACTCCATTATATGAACGATCACTGTCATAGCTAAGATCCCTTAAGTCCCAGTTGTTTACATATGGAAATTCATAATTAAAATTGAGCACTTGTCGCTCATGAATGCTCCAGCCTTTGTGATTTCGGTCAGATCCCACTCGAACTTTAGAAATAAGTTTTTGGGCAAAAGTATTGTACAGGTATACAAAGTTATTTTCGTTAACCAACACTATAGAGTCATTGTGGACAAGCTTGATAGACTTTGCTCCCGTTGGCCCTAAACTTGTATTGATCGTGTCAACTATTTTCTTCGTTTTATAATCGTATAATACCACAAAATAGTTGGCAAGGTTATCCGTAAAAAAACTGGAACGAGAGTTTATCTTGGCAACGGCAAAACCGTGCTCACTCACTCGGCCGGAGCTAACTCTATAAAAACTATCCAGCAGAGTGCCATACTCATGGTCAAAGTCACAAGAATAAAAACCATTTGTAAGTAGAGCATTACAGCCGTTAGTACCGCTAAAATGTGCGTCTAAGAGCAATTTAGGGTTGTGTCGGGTTTTAGTCACGGGATCAAAGCCATAATTGTCTGTTCTCGGGGGAGTATTTCTTACATGAACCACCTTATGAGTCCACAGAGAATCCAGTGGCCTAAGGTATATGTCTGACTCTGATGTGAGAAAAATCAAGTGACTTTTCTGCGCATTAATGTGCATGTCTATAACTGAGTTATTCGGAATAACTGGTGCATTATGCACAGCATCAAATATAAAGTTGTGCTTTCTTTTCTTATCAACATTGAAGAATTCTACATGCCCATTTCCAAGTATTTCAGCAACCTGATAATCTTCTGGTGCCTCATGCCATAGTTTAAAAACTGTTTTATACCCATGTGGATACTCTCTCTGCAGTTTGCCATTTTTTGGATTCCATACGCATGTATTTCCCTCGAGTGAAGATGTATACATGAGGCCTTTCTTTTGATTATAGACGATATCGGTAATAGCCCCTCTTGTATGATCAAAAGATGTGATTACTTCTCCTGAAATTGGATCAAATATATAGCACATATGATCTGCTGATCCAGAAACTACAAGCGGCTGATCTTTATCGGAAGGGTAGAAAAAAAATGCGTCAATTACTTTCTCCTTATGTTTCACAAAACTGGTGATGGGCGCTCCGGTTTTAACATCCCAAACCTTCACGATATTATCATCTGAAGTAGTTAATAACCATTTCCCATTCTTACTCAGGTCAACAGAGTTAATTGGACCGGTATGCAATTGGGGAAGAATTAATTCTGCTTTTTGGGCCTTCAAAGAAAGAGCACCAACACAAAAAACAAACAAGAATAGCCGAATAATCATCATTAACGTTGGCATAGAATATAACTTGGTGATTGATGGTTTAACCAACCAATCTCTCGGCCAAAATGACATCATCTAAATTCAAAGTCATCTTGTTGTCGATCACTTCAGGATCCTGAATTTTGAGGTAGCGCTCATGATCAGAAATGGAAGAAAAGTAATACTCATCGGTGTTGCCCTGAGATTGTACTTTCCAAATAACGCCAAACACTTCTTTACCCGACCGCAGAATGAATCTACAGTGCTGGTTAAGAAATAATTGTAATTTATCTGCTCCCATTTTTAACAAGATTTAACATCACAAGTTAACGAATGCTGTATGCTTTGGTTACATTATTTTTTTCACAATTGACGCTTTTTTGTTGATAAGCTCATTCTAGCAGCTAACTTTGCAGGGTCTAAATAAATGACTGTCAAAAGAAATATCGCCATTTTCAGTATGCTCATGCTCGCATTCATTTTATGCGCATCAATTGGCTTTGAGGTGTCCTGGGGCAACAAAACCATAGATGACTTAGAGTACTTAATGAAAAAGCATGCCGGAATTACCTTCTTGGACGTGTTTTATATTCTGACCATCATTACCGCCATTCCATTTATACTTAAGACCCTTAATCGCTGGTCGGCCTGGAGTATTTTTAACAACAAGAACTATCATTTTATTCTAAAAACTCAAGTGCCCAAAACTGGCTACACCAGAATCCTAATGTACAGCATCATAGAAGTGGTTGTATATGGCTTATTCGCCTGGGCATTTTTGGTTTTGGCAGATCAATCAGAAGTCATGGGCATTCTCTGTTTGGCAATGCTCATCGAGCAAGTGTTGTTCTTGATTATCAATAAATCAAAATTTGGTGTGGCCATTACAGAAGCGGGTATATTGCTGCTAAGTCGACAAATGGTGACCATTCCGTTTAAGAATTTAAAGACGGTTGAGAAAGACTTCAACGAGTTCTTTTTTGTGTACAAAAACAACCACAACTTCAAAATTCCCTTGGTTTATTTAAAGTTGGAAGATCAAAAGACCGTGGTGTCTACATTAAAAGATATAGAACAAACCAAGGACGTATTTTTCTCGGATACCTTAAACTCTCAGAAATCATGAGCAACTCCCATCCGATTACTCAACCATCCGGTAAGTGTATTATTTTTTCGGCCCCAAGCGGCGCTGGAAAAACCACCATTGTCAGACATCTTTTGACACAAGATTTTGACTTAGAATTTTCTATTTCTGCCTGCAGCAGAGAAAAAAGAGGCAATGAAGAGGACGGAAAAGACTATTATTTTTTGAGCGCAGAAGCTTTTAAGCAGAAGATTAAAGATGAAGATTTTGTGGAGTGGGAAGAAGTTTACAAGGATAACTTTTACGGAACACTTAAGTCCGAAATTGACCGCATTTGGGCTCAGGGCAAACATGTAATTTTTGATGTAGATGTGGTGGGAGGTTTGAATCTTAAGCGGTATTTTCAAGATCAGGCACTGGCAATTTTTGTAATGCCCCCGTCTGTTGAAGCGCTCGAAAGTAGACTGAGATACAGGGACACAGAAACAGAAGAGAAAATTCAAACCAGAATGAGCAAAGCAAAAACAGAGCTTGATTTTGCGAATCAATTTGACACCATTATTTTGAATGATCAATTGGACCGGGCTTTGAAAATCGCCGAAGAAAAAGTGTCACAATTTTTAAATGACTAAGATGAAGGTAGGGCTCTATTTTGGCACGTTTAATCCCATTCATGTAGGACATTTATTGATCGCAAACTACCTGACGGAGTATTCAGACCTGGACCAGGTTTGGTTGGTTGTCACGCCCCAGAATCCGCACAAACAAAAAAAGTCCCTTTTGCAAGATTATCACAGAATGGCTATGGTAAGACGCGCCATTGATGACAATCCAAAACTTAAGGCATCAGACATTGAATTTGATTTGCCAAAACCTTCTTACACCAGCCATACATTAACTTACATCCAGGAGAAGTACCCGAATCATGAATTTGCTTTGATCATGGGCGGGGATAATCTGAGAGGTTTTCACAAATGGATGAATTATGAGCACATCATAAACAACCATCAAATCTATGTCTATCCAAGACCATTAACGGAACTAGAGATCGAAAAGGGCGCACAATTGTCTATGGCAGAAAATGATCTGGCCAATCATGAAAACGTGCACATTATGTCAGACGCACCAAGTATGAAACTGTCGTCCAGCTTTATTCGAAAGGCGATATCCAAGGGAAAAGATGTGCGCTACATGCTAACCGAGCCAGTGCACCAATATTTAACGGAGATGAACTTTTATAAGCCACGATAAAGGTTTACCAACTTATATTCAGAGCGCAGCGAAAGAGGCTGCCCATTGCAACCTTATTAACATAAAGTTCATCATATAGAAAGTTGAAGTTATAAAATTGTGGTAACTTGCGTTAAGATGACTGAAAAACAGCTTCTTCGGGGATGTATTAAAGGAGACATACAATGTCAAAAGATGTTGTATGTGCAATACGCTCCTAAAATGATGGCTATTTGCTCGCGCTATGCGGCCAGACAGGAAGAAGCAGAAGACATGCTACAAGAAGCATTTATTCGCGTTTTCAGTAAGATTAATACTTTCAAACAGGATGGTCCATTGGGCGCCTGGGTTCGCAGAGTGGTGGTTAATACAGCCGCTGAGATTTACAGAAGGGAGAAGAAAAACAACGCCAATGTGGGCATTTCTGACCATCTGTATAGCATTCAAAGCAATGATTATATCATTGAAAGTATGGATGCTGAAGCACTTATTGCCAGAATCCAGGACCTGCCTTCAGGATATAGAATGGTATTTAACCTGTATGCAGTGGAGGGGTTTTCTCATAAAGAGATTGCGCAAAAGCTGGACATTTCTGAAAGTACATCTAAATCTCAATACAGTAGAGCAAGAGCCGCAATTCGTAAAATGATTGAAAGCGAATTGAGGAGTGAAAAAGCTGTTTAGCAATAAACCGGGGTCTCTTAAGGATAAATTCGAAGGTCTTGAAGAAGTCCCTTCACTTAAGTCGTGGAGACATTTGGAGTCTGAACTGACTGCCATTAACGCTGGTATTGCAAAGAGAAGAAAACGCAAGCGTTTGGTGGCTTTTATGGCTGCAGCATCCATGATTGCGCTCATTTTTATGGTGGGAAGCCTGGATTTCGGACACGATTCAGCTTATAAGCCAAGAACAGTCAACGGGTTTGAAAATCCGATTACTTCAGAGGATGACTGGCGATTAATGGTGAGAGAGTCCAATAATGAGTCGGGTAACACAGATTTGTTGGCATCACAGGATAACATACCTACTGATTTCGTGAATGACTCACACAATAATGCCTTGGATACCGGAGCGGAAAGGACTTTCACAAACGCGACTGATGTTAAGAATAAGGTCCCAGGCTTGTCAAAATTAAGTGTGGAGTATGCGCCTATCGCAATACAAGTAAAACAGTTGGAGCCGGAACATCTTGATCCACCTAAATCAAGAAGGAAATTGTCTCCAAAATGGCGTATCAACTTGTCTGGTGGACAAGACATTAGCAGAAATGCCCTCGCTCCAAGATCGGCTGCAGCTTTTGCAAACAATAGTACCGGACGACCTATTCAGTCGTGGTCGTTTGAACCATATACACACCAATTACCGATAGTATTGAGTGCCGGCATTGAAAGACGGATCTCTAAAAGTTTGAGCGCCCATGTTAATATGGATTATCAAATGTTACGAGCTGTCGCGGAAACACCTTATCAACTGAATAACAGAACTGCCATTAAGAAAGGCAGGCTTGATCAGTTTGGTATGGCAATTGGCCTGACCGCAGAGTTGCTTCAAACCAACCGAATTAGAGGGTTTATTGGCGTTGAAGCATGGGCGGCACATGCCACAAACTCTTACACGGAAATCACTCAACTTAATGGCAATAGTAAGGAAGCATCTATTTCAGAAGTTCAGCTCACTCCAAGCTCTATTTTGAGCGCAAGAGCTATGGTTGGCATGAAATACAGACTTACTGAGAAGATGAGCTTTACCGGAAGTGTTTTGGCCACCAAGCCGATTCATAATTACATGAATGAGCTTAACGTTTACAACAATGGAGAGAAGTATATTCCAGGTTTTAGATTGGGCTTGTCAATGGCTATTTAGATTCTCCAAAGATCTCCTCAAATTCATTGGGAAAGAGTCGTTTCATCATTTCTGGGCTGGCATAAGCTGCAATTTGATTGTAAGCCTGAAGTTCTGCGCTTAAGATGTTTCCGGGGTCTGCTATGATTAAACTGTCTCTGTAGTGGCTAATGAAGGCAAAGGAGGAGTCCAATCCCGAAAAAGCTTTTTCATAATAAACATCTGTGTAAAGCTCATATTTTTCTTGTGTCATGGACATGACTTTTTTGCTGTAGCCCAGAAGTGTTGCCTTATGCTTTTCGTACAGCTTATCTACCTCATCCACCAGGTCACCATCAGAAGTTTTTAGAAGCTGTTCAAGCGCTGTAATGGCTTGCGCATGTGCCTTGGACGCATCCGTGGCCATTGTCTTCGGACTTAACTTACCGCCCTTAGAAGAAGAAGCCTCACCCTGTCCGCATGACAAGAGGAGGCTTCCTACTAAAAATATGAGAATATGTTTGACCACTATATGGTACCGGTAACGATTAACAATGCGTAAATCATACCTGGTAAGAAGAATAAAAGGGTCAACAAAAGAGAAATCCAAAATCTATTGGTAATCCCTTCGTACAGACCAACAGCCAAAGGTGGAATTAATATGGCAAGGATGATCAATAAAATCGTGCTGGCTTCTAAAAGATCCATGATACCGCCATTGCGCTTTTCACGTCTTTTCTTAAAGGCAGGAGTCTTGCTTTCTTTTTCTGAAGGAGTAGACAATGCTTCCACCTCATTGGTTTCAATTTCAACAATGTCGTTAGACTCTTCTGTTGTATGTTCAGCGGCAACCACGATTTCTTCATTATTTTCAACTGCCATATGAGAAGCCTCAGGTGCTTTCTCCTGGATGTTGCTCTCAACAGTTATCACCTCATCTACAATCGTATTTTTATTTTCAACCGGTGTCTCAACCTTGGCAACCACCGTTTCCTCCTTAGTTTCAACCGCTTCTTTTTGAGCAAACTCAGAATCAGTGTACTCACCAACTTTTACCCAATTTCGGTGTGAGTGACGTTTTTTGTTGAAGCTTTTGTTAGATCCACAGCTAGTAATCAATGCAGAACCAACCAATAATGCCAATACTATTCTTTTCATAATGATATATTAATTAATGATTTACAAGGTTTAAAAAACTTTCAAAAAGGGCTTTTCCATCTTCATTCCCTAAAACACCGTCAGCCGCTCTCTCCGGGTGAGGCATCATACCCATAACACGTTTGTTATCGCTACATACGCCGGCAATGTTGTTAATAGACCCGTTAGGATTGCTGTCTGCATTCGTTAATAAGTCTTCATCACAATACCTAAAAAGGACTTGATCATTGCCCTCTATTTTTTCAATATCTGCAGCCTCTGCATGAAAACGACCCTCTCCATGAGCAATTGGAATAGAATACGCCTTGTTTTTATCAAGATGTTGCGTGATGGGTGCCGAGTTAGACACAGGTTTCAACAGTACATTCTTGCAAATGAAACGTTGATTGTTGTTATGAAGGAGCGCACCAGGTAATAATCCGGCTTCACATAAAATTTGAAACCCATTACAAACACCAAAGGCATAGCCTCCGTTTGAACAGTGCTTGATCACTTCAGTCATAATAGGACTAAACCGGGCAATGGCGCCGGACCTTAAATAATCTCCATACGAGAAACCTCCTGGCAAAACAACACAATCTACACCCTGAAGGTCAGTATCTTTGTGCCACAGAGTTGTGACATCTTGTCCCAAAATGTCTCTCAACACATAACGCATGTCATCGTCACAGTTGGATCCGGGGAAGGTGATTACACCAAATTTCATATCAAATGGGTTTTCTAATTTAATCGCAAAATTAAGGTTTTGAAAGCGTAAACATGAAAATATCACAGGTATTTATCAACTAAAATTTGAGGATTTATGGAAAAGGCAACTGAATGCCATCATAGAGGTAATGTTAACACCACCATTATAACTTTATGTTGCCTATGCTTGTTGTCAGCTGTTGCGTTGACTCAGGAATCAGGGGGCCAATAAGGACAATCTTCAACAATATCTACCTGGACATGTTTGGTTTCATCTGAGCGATCGACACGCTTAAATTGAGAATGAACAGGGAATGCGTCCAAGCTTCAGAATACAATGGCAAAACTGGCTCTGTCCGGGTGATTTTTGAAGAAAAATCAGTCAAATTTGTGGATTGCTTGAGCAATGGGACATCTAGAATTATAAGACAGTATATATGCAACTCGAATGTGTATCGTTTCAAACTAATTGAAAGGAGTCATCAATTATTTGTAAGGGCGAAACAGCCCCAGTTTTCCGTTAAAATAATTTGGATAGTTGAAGAATTGGTGATCGACCATAGTTGCACTACCAGACCACAAATGACACTTGTACTTATCAAAAAAGACCATCA
>JAUILH010000232.1 GCA_030433115.1 Bacteroidia bacterium
TCGACTTAAACGGAGAGAATACTCAATTCAAGATTACCAATATGAGCGGTCAGTTGGTTCTGACAGGATCAACCGTTAAAAACGTAGATGTGTCTTCCCTGACTTCAGGCATGTACCTGATTCAACTTGAACTTGACAGCCAAATTTATCAAGCCAGATTTATAAAAGAGTAGGCTTTTTCATGTTTGATAACAAGGGTTGCTTTGGCAGCCCTTTGTTGTTTCATGAAGTCAACTCCCCGTTTCATGAAACATCCATCGTCTTGCTGGGCGCTTCAGACCTACCTTCGATAAAATTAAAACAATGAGATTACCATCAATTATACTAATCAGCATGCTCGTGTTCTCAGGATGCGCAGAAAAGAGCGAGCAAGCTCAAACAGAAATATCTGAATCCAAACCTACAAAGGAGGTGCTGAGCACAGAAGATTCCTTGAAAATGAAAGAAGTTTCGGACGACACGAAAAACATGGTTGACAACACGCAGGAGTACCACAACATGATTATTGGATCGAATCACATTGGTGGTGTAAAAGTGGGCATGGCAAAAGAGGAAATAGAAGCCTTAGGCTATACCATTGAAGAAGGACAAAGACAAAACTCAAGCTATCATGCCCTTGAGGGTGAAATGGATGATGTGTGGGTAGTGAGCGATGATCTTGGAGAACGTCTGCAAGTGTTGTATTCTGAAAACGTGGGGAGCTGGGTATATGTTAGTTCAGACATGGTTCAAACGGAGAAAACAGCTTATTTGGGAATGTCTATTGAAGCATTTCTTACCAGTCACCCAAATGCCCAATTACATTACCATTTTATTGGTAATGACGTTTGGTTTAGTGTGCCCGAACTGGAAAATATTGATTTCAGGATTGCATTGGATCACGTGATAGAAATTGAAACGATTGAGTATGACGGTTCAAAGAATGAAACAACACTCCCTATAGAGCAAGCCAATCCTAAAGGTACGATCATGGAAATTCGTTTAACACATCCAGTGTCGGAAGAAGATTAACTCATCAAACAATTAAAAACATGAAACTAACTAAGTCTTACCTGATTTTAGTGCTGAGCTTTTTCAGTATGACCAACACTTACGCTGGGAAAGAAAGCCTACAAATCGTCACCTCATTTGCCTGTGATGCAGAGTTGAGGGAAGCCAAAGAAATCAAAATCGGGATTGCTCGAATAGATAAGAAAGGTGTGATTCATATAACAGACAATATGGAGCCTTACAAAGATTGTATTGAATTGACAGATGGGATTACAGGAGAGTTTGTGTTTGATGAGTCGTTTGATGATTATAGAGTGAGCGTTGTGAATCTGGAGGAAGATGATTTTTCTTTGGAAACAATTTACACGGCACCTACACCGGAGAAAACATCTGCATATAAAATATACCTTAAGACAAACACAGACCTTAGAGCTACTTTGATGTTTAAAATGGCAGATTATCCCAATAGTTACGCTGCTATGTGGACCGATACCTATATAGACATCAGAGAAAAACTGAAAAAGGAATTCAATAAATCTGATCAATTAGCGGATAACGGAAGCGTGTCTGGTAGAAACGATCCCAAGTATGGTCGATCTAAAGATTTTCATGCCGGAAGAGGGCGATCATCTATCGATAAAACTCAAACAAAGACGAAAACCAAATCAGTTAATAATCGTCGAGATAGAGATTTGTCCAAAACTACTCTAGACAATCAATTTGGGCGATCGCAAACAGAATTGATAGACTACGTAGAGGGCAAACGCTATTATTTCTGCGAGTGGGATGCAGGTAAAAAGAAATGGAATGTCGATAAAAACACGTGGAGAGAGTACAAGGTGTTCAGAAAGAAAAATGGAGACGTAGCATATATCCAGCAAGTATTTAAGGATATCCAAAAAAAGATGACACCTGAAAACTTCCCCCATCCAACAAGATACGATCTTAAAGATAGGGCAGGCTATTGGGTAACGAGCTTGTTTTTCTATAAAAACTATCGAGTTGAGCTGGGTTCTCTTGGAAACCAATACAATGATTACAAATGTAGTTTCAAGTATTTCTATTGTTCCAATCCCTCAGAACTCAAAAAAAAGACACAAGAAGAGGTATGGGACGAGCTCTGCGAATTTGGAACAGATGCGGTAAAAATTCAAGATGCTAAGCGTGAAGCTGATAAACAAGCGGAAGCGTTGGCAGCAAGCAATAAAAGAGCTGCCTACAGCATTGAAAACAAGACTTTAAAAGATCTTGAGGTTGAATTCTACGACAACAAAGCCCCGTATATTGGCTTTAACATTACTGCTATTTTGGAGGATGGTACCAGAATCAGTACTAAAGATGGAGGATATTTGAGTGACTACAATGTAAACGTTTGGGGTGGTGATAAACCAGATCATAAGTACGAAAACGGCAAACAAGTAGGTGTAGATAAGAATAAAATTTGGACACGTAAATTCTACTGTGTTGAGTTGGAGAACGATCAAGTGGTAATTGAAGTCAAATCCCGGTTTCACGATTTTTCGAAACGATTTGCCTACACTGTAAAAGGGGATCAACCGGTTGCCATCGACTTTAGTGGAGCAAATGGCTACGATAACAGCGGATGGCCTGAAAATTGTGGTCAACATGCCCCTGACCTCACGGTAGAAGTCAACTGGTGTGAGCATAAAACTACCGGAGAAAAGCTTGTTGGTTATGCGTTTTACACCAAAGAAAACGGACAAAACAAATTGGTGGGAGCGGTTAAATTAAAACCCGGAATAGAACTTTTCATCAATGGAAGTGGAGGTGATGGTAAGATTGGTCAAAACTCTAAAAACTCGAAACAGGCTCATGGCGGCGATGGCGGTAATGGATCCAACATAAAAGTGTGGGTAGATCCTTCTGTAAAAGGGCATCATAATATAAGGTATGATGTGTCTCCCGGCGGCTATGGTGTGGGTGGAATATTGTTAGACGACGATGGTGGCTTCCATGACAACGCTGGTTCGTTTAACGGAAAGGGCGGTAAAAAAGGGTCGTTTAGCTCGTCGGAAGGAAAAGTTGTTTTACCTGCGGCTATGTGACAACCCTTCATGAAACGAGTTCAACGCTTCATGAAATCTATCCCTTTTTTTGAGTCTGATGGCATCATATTTATGGTACACATTAAGAAAGACCATGAAACAACTAGTAACTATATTGATGCTTAGCTTATCTATGATTTCTTTCGGCTATCAGCCCACTGCAAAAACCTACAAAGGCAACTTTCCGGAATTGGGCGAGGGTACTTTGGTAATCTATACCACAAGCAATGCCAACGTGTCGGGAGAAGCCAATATTGCTGGAAAGATTTATGTTTTAACCGGGACTTATCAGGATGATAAAGTGCAAATAGATTTTAATATCGGAGACGATACCAGGTACATGCTCGATCTTAAAACCTGGCGGTTTGGAAGCATGAGAGGTAAGTTTATTAAAGGCGTGTGGGACAAAAAGTTGGGTAAAGTAGAATTGAGTGAAGTCAAGTCTCCCAACAAATTCACCAACAAAAACTGGACATATGCAGGAGATAAATACCACTCTCTTGGCATTGCTTTTACCGAGTACAACAATAATCTTTATATGTGTATTGCTATGATGACTTCTGAGAGCACGGAGTATCCTTATTACCATGGCAGGCTTCAAAAAATCGATGAGGATACCTTCCAATTTCGCTTGCCCAAAGATATAGAAGTTATTG
>JAUILH010000233.1 GCA_030433115.1 Bacteroidia bacterium
AGGAGAGAAGAACGGCATTCCGGTAGAGGTGGCCATGGTGTATAACACATCTTTCTCTGAAAATATCTTCTCCTATGTGAATAACATCAATACTCATGAAGGAGGAACCCATTTAAGCGGCTTCAGAAGAGGATTGACAAATACATTGAAGAAATATGCAGATGAATCTGGGATGTTGGATAAATTGAAATTCGACATTGCCGGAGATGATTTCCGAGAAGGATTAACGGCAGTCATTTCTGTGAAGGTGGCTGAGCCTCAGTTTGAAGGTCAGACAAAAACAAAACTAGGAAACAGAGAAGTATCTGCCCCAGTAAGTCAATCTGTGAGCGAAATGTTGAGCAATTATTTGGAGGAAAATCCAAAAGATGCCCAGCAAATTGTAAACAAAGTGATTTTAGCAGCTCAGGCACGTCATGCAGCCAGAAAGGCGCGTGAAATGGTTCAAAGAAAGAACGTCATGTCAGGTTCAGGATTGCCTGGTAAGCTGGCAGATTGTTCTGAAAAAGATCCGGCAGCTTGTGAGTTATTCCTGGTTGAGGGTGATTCGGCAGGTGGTACAGCCAAACAAGGTCGTGACAGAATGTTCCAGGCTATTTTGCCATTGAGAGGTAAGATTTTGAACGTTGAAAAGGCCATGCACCACAAAATATTCGAAAACGAAGAAATCAAGAATATTTATACTGCTTTAGGTGTAAAAGTTGGAACCGAAGAGGATTCAAGAGCACTGAACACAGAGAAGTTACGATACCACAAGATTGTCATTATGTGTGATGCAGATGTTGATGGTAGCCACATTGAAACGCTTATCCTAACTTTCTTCTTCCGACATATGAAAGAGTTGGTGGAGAATGGGTACATCTATATTGCCACGCCACCACTTTACCTGGTGAAGAAAGGAAAGTCTCAGCACTATGCATGGAATGATGATCAAAGAGATCAATTTATCATGCAGTTGAAAGGTGCTGGTAGCGAATCTTCTGTAGGAGTGCAACGTTATAAAGGTCTTGGTGAGATGAATGCGGAACAATTATGGGATACTACGATGAATCCTGAGAACAGAACCCTGCGTCAGGTAACCATAGAAAATGCCGCAGATTGTGACAGAACCTTCTCTATGTTGATGGGAGATGAAGTACCACCACGTAGAGAATTCATTGAGAAAAATGCCAAATACGCGAACATTGATGCGTAACAAGTGATGAAGTAATTTTTAAAGCCATTCTGAAAGGAATGGCTTTTTTTGTGCCTACGCTGGAGCTCCTGCTCAAGCGTTATGCTTTCGCTCGCCATGCTCCACCAGAGATATACAAGGACGATGAGCTATGGCGTAAGCGTTGTTAGGTAAGAAATATTTATAAGAATTAATAGAATCCTCTGAAAATACCATCTTCATCAACAGCAGTTGCAAATTCTTGAAAATCCATATTGGCGATGGATAAGTTGTTTTCAACGCCCCAGAGCTCTCCTGGAATAACTCTAAATTGATTCCCCCATTTCTCCCATAAGTCGACACATAGAAGTGGGAATTCGCGATGATTTAGGGTCAATTTATCTACGACAAAGAAGCAGCTATATTCCGAGTCTTTGCCAAAATAAGTGCACAGGTCTTCAGGCGTTCTTTCATCATTGTTGATATTATCAATAAATGATAGGTTCGCAGAAAAGCCAAATTCTGGTTCTGCTTGTTGCGCAAGAGTCACTATTCTGTTCCATAAATCGTCTTGAGAAAAATCGGTCCTAAATACCTTGGTCGGCTTCATATAAGTTCTATTAAACGAAAAAACCGCCAAGTTCCCACCTAGCAGTTTTTTACAGCAGTAGTGCTTAAATAAGTGTTTATCTAAGCAAGGTAATATGTCCTACGTATTCGTGCTTAGACCCATCATGAGCGGCCTTTACATTCAATTTCCATACGTAAATATCCGTTTTGCTATCAACCTGAATTCCATTGATGCCACCATCCCAAAACTCTCCTGGTGATGTAGAAGAAAATACGATCTGTCCCCATCTGTCAAATACTCTGAAAGTATAACTGTCTGGTTCATGTCCTGAAACAATTGGTACAAGTACGTCATTAATTCCGTCTCCATTTGGTGTGAAGGAATTAGGTACATATACAATCAATTCATCATTGATAATAATGGTGTGACATACTGTTGCAGGACAGCCGTTTGCGTTAGTCGCTGTGAGGCAAACATTGTGTACACCTGGTTCTTCAGGGAAAGTAAACTGAGGATTCTCTTCAAGACTGGTTCCAAGAATGCCAGCATCTCCAAATTCCCATGAATAATTCGTGGCATTTTGAGATTGGTTAGAGAATGTGATTTCCGTATTCGATATCGTAGTAGGTTGTGGAGAAGCCGTAAATTCCGGTAGAACCGGCATAGGGCCTCCAATGGTAGCAGTTCCGGTCTCTTGACATCCGGCTGCATCCAGTACTACAATGTCATAAGTTCCTGTACACAATCCGCTAAAGTCTCCACTGGGCTGGAAAGTTGCACCGTTATCGATACTAAACTGAACACCATTGGCAGATGTAATGGTGATGTTGCCGTCACACTGACCAAAACAAGTTTCATCAACAGCGACTATGTTATCTATTGTCAATAATGGTGGCTGAGTGATACTGATATTGTTTGAGTCAATTGTACACCCGTTGGCATCAGTGACAGTCAGGTTATAATCACCTGCACAGACATTAACTAGATTTCCATTTCCTGATAAGCCACCAGACCAGGTGTAGGTATAGCCGGGAGTACCACCTCCAACAATGGCATCAATACTACCGTCACAATCACCAAAGCAGGTCACGTCCTGTGATGTTACATCAAGTGTTAGAGCAGTCGGCTCAAGAATGGTTAATGAAATGGTGTCAATACAAGTAGGACCATAAGCAGGATCAGCAGAATAAACTTCATAAACACCCGCGCACAGATTTTGGAAATTATTCGTAGCTACCCATCCAATTCCATCAATGGAGAATTCAGTTGCCAGAGCATCAGTAATGGTCAATTCACCATCACAATCGCCAAAACAAGTCACGTCTACATGACTTTCACTGATGTTTAGAGGGCAACCACATGCTGGGTCACCTTGAGCCAGAATGGTAACATCAATAAAAGCAGTATCATTTGGACAAGTCGGACCACTTACGATATAAGCATAGATCCCAGAAGCAGCGGTCATTGGGTCAAGCATATTGGTGGTGGGATTGTTCGAAGGATCAATCCAGTTACCTCCTGCAGCTGGTCCACCATTAAGCAGAGTGAATAAATCTGTAATCGGATCATTAAAGCACAATGTAATCACTGTGTCTTCTCCGGCGTACATGGCAGGATCAATAATGATATTAATGGTGTCCGTGCTTGAACATAATAAATGTCCGGTTTCCCAAACTTCTACCACATATTGAGAATTGGAGTTAATGTTGAAAGTTGGATCAGCAATATTAGGGTTGCTAACGCCTGTGGTAGGTGTCCAGTTGTAATTGTAGTTTGGAGGGGCAGGGTTAACGCCTACACCATTGTATATATTTGTTCCAATTGCTGGATTATTTCCAGTGTAGTTCACACCATCCTGGAACAAAACATTCCCCTGACAGTCGACCAGTTCCCAGGAAACCTCATTGTCAAATGTTCCTGAGATTGTATTGAACGAGAGGACATCTCCATCCGCTACGCTAAATACATCTGAACTTGT
>JAUILH010000234.1 GCA_030433115.1 Bacteroidia bacterium
GAATCAAAGGGGCATACAGATTATGAAAAAATATATTGCATTAACTTTAGTTGCTATTTATGCATTGAGCATCTCAAGTCAATTGAAAGCCGATGATGATGATCATCATGGCAACCATCACAATCGGCATCACAATCGGCATCACAATAACGGGCATCACAATAACGGGCATCACAATAACGGACATCACAATAACGGACATCATGGAACAGTTTTTGTTCAACCTCAGCCAGTTTATGTTCAACCTCAACATATCCATTCACAGCCTCAATACGTACAACCCCATCCTACTCAGTACGTGCAGTCTCGTCCTGTCAACTATGTGTTTGGTGGAAGATCCCATACAGGCACATTATCCATACAGTTGAAAATTCTTGCAAATTCCATGTGCCTCGAAGCTCATGGTCATTACAGACACAATCCTGCATTTACTGAAATTTACCGGGACATGTACAAGGTTTTGACAGATGCAAAACACATTGCAGATATAGCAAACGATACAAGCAGCTACAATAGTGTTCATGGGAATGACCATATTGCAACTGACCTGAATAATATTGACCAACTATTTCACCGTATTCAAAAAGGTGTGCAACGATGGACCGCAGACAACCCTTACCATAATACTCTTCCGCCAAAGATGGCTGCTGTGGAAGAAGCTATCCATCACATTATGAAAGACTATGGGGTTAAAAGTAAGGTAAACGCAATTGCAGGTGGTCCACAAGGGACTAACCAAAATCAACCTTTTGTACCTTCACCAACATCCAATAGTAATATTCCTGCTGCCAATAATTTAAATTCTGCTTTCCCCGGACAGGAATAATAGAAAAAGTATACTTTTGAGAATAGGTAAAGGGAGCGACTCAAACGAGTGGCTCCCTTTTTTGTATTAAAGAGTAATAGTACCATCAATAACAAAAAATGCCCCTCAAAGTAATCTACTTCAAGAGGCATTCCGTCCAGCGAATCAGGATAAACAACTGGAACATTATTTACGCGGTTTTTAATATATGATTGCTTTCATCTGGACAAACTCCTCCTTCAGAAAGCTTAAGAATCCGTTTAGCACATTTGGCTGCCGATAAATCATGGGTCACCATGATAATCGTTCTTCCTTCCTGATTAAATTCTTCCAGATAAGACATCACCTGATCTTTTGTATCGGGATCAAGATTTCCTGTTGGTTCATCGGCAAGAATGATTGCAGGATCATTAGCAAGCATCCGAGCTAAAGCAACACGCTGTTGTTGTCCAACACTCAATTCGTCTGGTTTATGATTCATGCGATCACTCAATCCAACTTTGTCCAATAATTCTTCTGCACACTGCTTCTGTCTTTCAACAGATGCTTTAGCTAATGCTAGAGGGATTTGAACGTTCTCGATAGCTGTCAGGTAAGGAATCAGATTAAATGTTTGAAATACAAATCCAATTTTTTCCTGACGCAACTGTGCTCTTTGCTCTATTGGTAAATCATAAATAGACTCTCCATCCAACCATATTTTCCCTTTAGAAGGAGCAGACATAGCCCCCAACATGGAAAGTAAAGTTGTTTTGCCACTCCCACTAGGTCCAATGATTGCCACAAAATCTCCGCGTGGGATATCAAGAGTAGTTGTGTGAAGTGCAATGACTTCACTCTCCTTTTTTTTATAAATTTTTGATACAGATTCTAAATGCATCATAATTTTACACCTCCTTAAAACAAATGCAGGGGTCAAGATTGGCAGCACGACGTGCAGGAATATAACTTGCAATAAGCGTTACAAAAACGGCTGTACCAGTAGCAATTAACATTAAACTAGGAAGTGGGTAAACTGAAATATCAGCAAAATATGGTCCTAGGAAGTAAGCTAAAACACTTCCCAATACATATCCACCGATACCTCCTGCCAAACCGAGTAAAACTGCTTTGACCAGAAAGAGGTTCGTGACAAATTTAGGAGATGCTCCTAAAGCCATTAGAGTACCAATTTCTCGACGTCGTTCAATAACATTGGAAAATGTAGAACTTGCCATACTTGCTCCACCAATGACAACAAGAATTGTCAAGAACATATAGGAAATGTTTGTCATCATCTGGTTAACAGAAATCTGAGTTTTTACGACATTGGCAATCGTCATAATTTTTGTATCTGGTAACAGGCTCTGCAATTTTCCAATTAAACCATTGGCAACATCTTTACAACAACCCATGACTTCAATCACATTAACCACTTCACCTGACTTTGAAAGGTCTTGTACATTGTGCAAATGAGCAAAAACACGGCTATCATCAACGGTTCCCGTGGCATCAAGGACTGTCAGGACAGAAAATTCTTCACCAAGAATCTGTATTTTATCTCCTTGTTTCAGTCCAGTCGCTTCAGCATATTCAGCACCCAGAATAACATCTTTATCTCCGAGGTTTTGTAGAGTTCTGCGTTTGGCCAGTGCTTCTGGTGAATCGTCCTTTTCATTAGCAAGATTTATTTTTGCTTTACACCCTTCATGTTTTTTGAAAAGAACTCCACCTTGCCATGACGCCATTTTCTGGATTTCAGACTGTGGTAAAATACCGGTCAATGTCGTCTTTTGATCATGGATTGTTGCCGGTATGCACAATTTTGGTGCTATGGCCTCTACTCCTGTCATTTGTGCAAACACCAATTCAGAAACAATTTCTTCAGGGATTGTTTCTGATTGCATGTCTGCTGCATAATAGTCTTGAAGAGATGCTTCCTTTGGAAGAATCAATACATTAGCTCCAAGTTTATCCAGTTTATCTGCAACTTCTATTTCTGAGAAGACAGCCACATTTCTGATTGCAACCAAAGCTGTCACACTTAGCATGACTGCCAAAAGGCTAACAAACATTGCGGTGGGACGTTCTCGCATTTCTTTCCATACAATTGTTCTCAAATTCATGAGAATGCTCCTATTAAATTATTTAATTTTATTTACAGTGTTCACAGCCTTCAACGCCACAACCTTGTCCTGATTTTTTCAAAGAAGCTATCAATTCTTCTTTAGTAACATTGTCATTAAATTTTCCGACTAATACGCCCGGAGGAGCCATAAATACAACATTTCTTACTTGTCCGTTTACTGGAATCTTCAATTCTTTCAGAAATGAAGTTTCTTCAGGATCTATAGAAGAGAAAGTAATGATCTTTGCATTTTTTTGATAACATGGAATTGCTTTAAACTCATCAACTCCTTTGGGAGTTCCTGTAAGAGTTATAGGATTCACACATAGTAAAACAAGTTTTCGATTTTGAAGAGTATGCATGCATTGAGATTTAGCTGGCGAGACAAAAGATTTATCAATATTCACTTTGCTTATTCGTTTGACAAATGATCCTGTAACAGCCCCATTGGGAGCTATTGCGAGTGTTAAAGGCATTGGTGCACGTGAAACACCATATTTTTTAACAAGATGGGCTTCAGCAGGATCATTCGTACGTACTTGTGTATAGGTTGCCTGATTCATTCGCCCTTCCAGACTACTACCCAGATTTTTCCACATTGCTGAAGTAGCATTATCTTTATTCTTCCAAAACATAATAAACGTATATTTGTTCTTCTTCGAAGCCGTTGCTTTTGTCTGTTCTGCCTTGCTTAATGAATTTTCAGCAAGCGTAAAATCAGAGTTAATCATGAGAATTGTGCACGCAGTTAGTATTAGAAAAAAATAACGTTTT
>JAUILH010000235.1 GCA_030433115.1 Bacteroidia bacterium
TAATGTCTCAGTTTCTTGGGACTTTTTCACCAGACAACCTAATTTTAAAAGAGGTATGCGACCGCTGCAATAGTAAAGTAATCAGCAAGCTGGAAACAATTTTCAAGGAAGATTCGGTCGAAGGATTTGTAGCTGCTCAATATCAGCTAAGGACAAGCTCATCAATTCGATTCCGGAATAAAAGACTCAAATTTTCAAAGCGCGTAAGTGGCAATCAGAGGATCTTTGATAGTATTTTTCCAACAATAGACCCTGCAACAGGAAAAGCTATTCCCACACCGCAGATAGTTATTGAAGGAAAAAACGGAAAGATTCAAATCTTGTTTTTGAAAGGTGTAAAAGACTTTAAAAGTTTTGCGAAGAAAATTAATTGGACTGGAGTACAGGGAGCAACAATTAGTATATTTGGACAAGGATCTGAAGTAGGGGAACTTACACAAGAACTTAGAAATAGAGGCGTCAATTATAAAGAGAACGAAAACGAGCATCTTGAACTAAATGAAGACGGTGTGATTGAATGCGAGTTTTCAGGCACTATAGATAGGGACATAGAAAGATTCATCTGCAAATTAGCGTTTAACTACTTTGCCTATTGTGCGATACATTCTGGACTCACGGAAGTTGTTTATGAAAACGGATTCAACGAAATTAGGGACTTCGTGATCAAAGACGAAGGTAGAAAACTAGTACTTGTAAAAAACAGTGGTCTATCAGCTAAAGGGTATGAAGATAGAGATAGAATACCTTTTCACTTCATTGGTCTTAAAGCACATCAGGCAAAAATAATGGCCGAAGTTTCAATTTTCGGTCATTTAAAGTATATAGTCGAAGTAGGTAAGTATCCCTTTAAAACAGGGAATGCCAACTCCTTCGGACTTGGACACCTTTTCAATGTTCTAAACAAATCCTTTCACAGAGCAGACATCGCTAAGTATGGGATGGGAAACAATCAATTCTCATTGTTCAGCAATATAGCTGGTATTCATACATAGGCAACTGAAGTGAAGAGGAAGGATTTCTTTTCGTTACCGTGACTGAATCTGCATCTAGATTTGAATATAATGGCATATTCGAGAAGGACGAAAAATCGACTCTCCTTATTATTTTAGCTGATCTTTAGCTTTCTTTTTAGGCAATCTTTCTGAGTCAGATTTCTCGGTATCTTCTGCATCGTGATTGTGGTTATTCGCATCGAATTCAGCAGCAAGGTAGGACTGGTCATCTTCATCATCCAAGACTCCTTGCGATTGAACATCAGTTAGGTGAAAACCATCACTTTCAAGCTCACCCTTAACAGTGACCGATACAGAGGTGGCAAAGTCTGTTGATACATGTACTTCTGACTCAAACACCAAATCATCACTACTAGTTCTCTGAATTTCAATGGCTGTTGCGTAAGCCTCTTCAAGCCTCGCTCGATCGTTTACACCGTTTGCTACAATTGTGTCGAGTTCAACGATCTCGTTCCCGCTAAGAAATTCAGTTAGTTGCTGACAAAATGCAGTATCTTCAAACTTTTGGTTCCCATATACAGTCAGCTCAAAAGCAAGTTCATAAAGATCTTCGTTGGTGAGACTCAGCTCGCTACATGCAAATTCAGCCATAGATCTTGCTATTACAGCGTTGTTACTCTGTTCGATTATTGATAGTGCCATCTTTATTGCCGCTTCTGCGTCTCTCCAAGAAAGATGTTGAATTGCATTAAGCAAACTTACCGAACTCAACACATCACCGGCGCTTAACCTTTTTGCGGACTCTGGAAAAAATACTATGACTATGCCACGAAATTCAGGACGAACCAACTTTTCTAACAGGATAGCCTTGTCCCAATAGTCTGCTCTAATGATTTTACCTCCAATGTCTCTACCATTAAGTCCGTCAATCAGGTTTTTTGTACCTACCGATAAATTGCCTGTGGTCATTAGACGGAATCCATCGCAATTATGCATAAATATCCGGTCTACAATATCCGTAACTTCACCTGGAGTAACATTGCCTTGAGGGTAATTTTTGCACTGCACAAGCCATGCGAACTGACTACCGTCATCGTTTTTAACGACGATCTTTAGGTCCTTGCCGTCGTCTGGTCCAACGCCAGAAAAATCCAACTCACATCCTGGATAAACCATCGGAAACATTAGGCGAGCCAAATTTTCAAGTGCTGTTCCTGGTAGATCCATTGTACGCAGTTCGCCGAAGTCAATCTCAGTCACTTGTCTTATTGCTCCCTTTCACACCAACCGAACAAAGAACCGTCTGTGTTCTTTTTTAGCTAAACTAGGCACTAATGTACCATGCAGAAGGAGCCAAGGGGAGCAATTCTTTCCGGGATCTAAAGAGAACTTGCAAGACGTAATCGGTACTCAATTCTCAAGACAACACTTTTGATGCGACTTATGGTGCTAAGACTTTTCAAAATTAGCCTTGTCATTGAACGTGAGTTTTCAGTATTCATCTTCACTCCATCCATACGATTCACTGTATGAAGAGTCATTACATCCTTTACCAGAATTGAAATTGCTAGAATCTTGCTGTTGTTTATCTTGGTTTTCATTCAATCTGATAGAATCATCGACGTCAAGAAAGCGACGTCTCGGCGGTTCGCTCTTAGTATACTTCCCATGTTCTGCCGGATGAAAAGTCCAAATGATTAATGGATTAGTAGTTGGTGTCATGCATACAACTTTGCTTTTCGGTAAGCGCATTATCTCTGATGCATCCATAAGAGGTCTAGCTTGTTCGTTTTCTTGAATGCTTCCAGATGGTGTCACTTTTCTTGTCTGTACAGTTTGATTCCCGAGAGATTGACTGATTGAAAAAGCTGAACGACTGTCTCTAGGACGGAAATAGATTCTGGTACCAGGCTGAGTCATTAGGAGCACGGCGTCTTTGTCTCCATAAACCTTAGTCAATTGAATTGGATGTTGAATTCCCAGAACTGCCCCAATTTTTTGATGGCGGATATGTGTCAACTTATCTGGAAGTTCAGGAATGTATCCGTAGTTTGTTAGTTCATCAAGGAGAAGAGTTACTGGATAAGTGAATCCGGGTTGCTGCACCAGATCGAAAATGTAGTTAAAAGAAAGAGCTGCCACCGGTCTCAATTGAGGTTTCTTGGTTGAGATCGCAAAATAGAAAGTGAACAACTGAGACTTGAGCAATTCTTCGTCGAAGTCAGTAACTTCAGTTAGAGCAGCAAACTTCTTGTTCACCCAAGGATTCAATCGAACGAGTAATCCAGAAGTAACACCGAACCTAAAGTTTGGACTGGTGTTCTTTTGAAAAGAGTTGTATTCCTTGATTGCTAACTTGAATTTGCTCTCCTGAATAAGATTATAAATTTCATCTGGACCATCTCTTAGGAGGCTTCGAATATAGGCAATGCTAGCATTATCGCCTTCTTTCGCTTTCTTGCCTTCTCTAAGACCCACCGCATAAAGTATCAATGCATTCAGCAGGTGAGTTTCTGATTGCTCCCAGACTTGGTCTCCAACAAAGCTGTTTGATAGCCTTGTATTTCGAATAATGAGATTGGAGATTTGATTGACATCGTCGAAGGTTTGAACAAAATCCAACGGATTGAATCTTGTGCTGGTCAAATCTGAAGGATTGAAATAGTAGATTTCCTGCAGACCTTCTTTGGCTCG
>JAUILH010000075.1 GCA_030433115.1 Bacteroidia bacterium
AGGTGGGGAGCTCTCATGTTCGAAACCATCGATTTAAGTGTTGGATGGGATGGTACCTATAAGGGAGAACCAGTGGTTCAGGGAGTCTACGTCTACGGCATGTCTGGTAAGTACTTTGATGGAACGGCCATTGAAGAAAAAGGTAATATAACTGTTGTAAGATGATGAAGAGACACGCAATCATAATGTTTTTAGTGTTGACCAGTGCAATGTCTTTTGCCCAGGACATACATTTTAGTCAGTTCAACAGAAACCCAGTTTATTTGAATCCTGCATTGGTTGGACAAATGGATGGCCACGGAAGAGTGGCTATGCACTATAATACACAGTGGTCTGTATTGGGTGAAGCATACGATACTTATGGCGCCTCAATTGATTTACCATTGCTCAAAAATAATCGAGGGGCCTACTTAGGATTGGGACTTAATTTTTTAAGAGACAAAGCTGGTGATAGCGAATTTGGTTTTGTTAACGGTGGTTTAGGTTTGAGTGGGATTTTGCCAATCGACGATCAATCAGAGATTTCGGTTGGAATCAGAACCGCTTTCGTTCAGAGAAGCATGACTTCAGCAAATTTACAGTGGGATAGTCAGTTTAATGGTTCCTCATATGATCCAAATATAGCAGGTGAAGGCATTTCAATTCCTTCATTCACTTATTTTGATTTGGGCTCAGGAATTAACTACCATTTTAGCAACGAGTCCTCAACAATCTCAAGTAATAATCGGATCTCATTTGATGTAGGATTTGCTTATTCGCACATCACTAAACCAGAGATGAATTTCAAAGGATCTGGAGATAGATTACCGGCAAAACTGGCATTTTATGGTCAGGGAAATATTGGTATTCCCCATTCCAGATATTATTTAACTCCTGCAGTACTTTTCCAGCAACAGGCTAAACAGAAGGAGTTGGTAATTGGTACCTACATTGGATATAAGATTGTGGAGGATACTAAATATACAGGTTTTGTGCGGAAATCTTCAGTTGCTTTTGGAGCTAAGTACCGTGTTGGAGACGCCATTGTGCCTGGTATTTTGTATGAGCTAGCCGATTTTTCATTAGAGGTCTCCTATGACATTAACTTGCCTAACCTTAGTGCATATACGAATGGCAGAGGAGGATTTGAAGTGTCATTAATCTTTATAGATGCTCAGGGAAGTCTTTTTGGAAAGAGTAAAATGCATAGGTCATTTATGTAACTTATTTCGACCAATTCCGTATTTTGATACCTGATTACGCAATTTTAGCAAACTAATGGAGTTTTTAGATGTCGCAATTTATTGAGTTTGACATTTATTAATTATATTGCAGCTTAATTTTTGCAAAAATTAAAACATAGCTCGTAAGAGCATCTATGGCTACTGACGCAAATAAGGTATTAGAGGTATGTAACTCCAGGTATCAAGAGATATACGGCAGTTATAACTCCAACTCGGATAAGAAAATCGTGATTTCTCATTTTGGTGAATTTACCCAAGAGCTGGTGAATTCGATATCCAATGGTGTGGAAGAAATGATGATTGACTCCGGTGATAAAAAAGGCGTGGTCAAAAGGATGTTTAGTATCCTTGTAGAAGGTCTTCAAAACATTAGAATTCATGGTGAGAAGGATGAGAGCGGAAATCAAACATCATTCTTGATTATTGCTCAGGATGAAGATGTTTACCTTGTGACAATTGCGAACCTTATCTACAATTCTAATCGAGAGACCATCGAACGGCGAATCGATGAAATTAACCAACATGATGAGGCGGAGATAAAAACGCTTTATATGGAGGTATTGACTAATGGAATTATTTCCAATAAAGGTGGGGCAGGTTTGGGCTTTATTACTATGGCAATGAAGTCTAAAAACAAGTTGAACTACAAGATCGAAGAAATCGATGATAATCTGTCTTGCTTTTCGCTGGAAATTAGGTTGAATCGTAAGAAGAAAGAACAAGCATGATTCTACAAGTAGAAGAGGGTAGATTTACGCCATACATCTGTTTTGACCCTGCAAACAACCATTTCGACATTAGAGGAAAGTGTTTCCCAGAGAATAGTAAGAAATTCTTTGAACCGATTATTGAATGGGTTGAAGATCATTTAAGTCCTAAACCTACAGTTCTGACCATAGACCTGGATTATGTCAGTTCGGCTTCCACAATAGGTTTGATTCTTATGTTTAAGAAGATGTTGGAGGTCATCGAACGGGACAACCTTACCATTCTATGGAGGTATGAAGATGGCGATGATGAAGGACTTAAAACAGGAGAAGCACTATCTGAAGCTCTTAATTTCACTTTTCAGTACGAGTCCTATCAGGAGGATTACTGAACCACTTCCGTGTAAGTTACATCACACTAAATACCCTATAAGCATTCAATTGCTTTTTTTGAGGTTAAATGGCCATTTATTGTTCGTTTGGAATTGTCAGTTATCTGGGGTATTGTGTTCAAATAGTCAGTATACATTTCTCTATACAAATGATTCTTTAGGCACAAATGAGGTCAATCGCACAATGGTGTTCCGAATTATTTCTCAGCACAAACCAGATTAAGTATATAAAAAAAGACCATCGAAACCGATGGTCTTTTTTTATAGCAGTGTTTTGTATATTATTTCAATAGGGTCACATGTCCAACGTACTCCTTCTTTTCTCCGGTGTACTTGTCGGCAGTGATGATCTTCCAAACGTAGATGTCAGTCTTATTGTCGGCTTGAATGCCTTTGATACTTCCGTCCCATCCTTGATACAAATCTTTGGTCTCAAATACGCGCTGTCCCCATCTATCGAATACATAGAATTCATATTTAGTTTCATCTATGCCTTCACCCTTAGGAAGTAACACATCATTGATGCCGTCTCCATTTGGTGTAAACGAGTTAGGAACGTAAAGCGTAAAGATGCCATCAATGATAATTGTGTGAGGAATAGAATCCTGACAACCATCAGCATTGGTCACCAATAATTGAACTACATATTCACCGGGGCCATTATTAGGGAATTCAAATTCCGGATCCTGAACATTAGATGTGCCAAGTACATCACCTAAGCCAAATGTCCAATCCCAAAGTACTGCATCAGTCGATTGGTCTTCAAAATTGATGACTGGATCGAAGAAGGTTGTCGGTTGTGGACCAAACGTAAATTCTGCATTAGGATAGTCGTACACGTCAATCATGGCTGTAGCCGTTGAATCTACAATACATCCGTCAACAGTAGTTACTGTTAAACTAACATCATATGTTCCTGGCGTGTTGTAAATGTAAGTTGGGTTGCAATCAGTGGAAGTTCCACCATCTCCAAACACCCAGGCACAAGTGCCATTCAACGCAGGGTCAGTATTATTTGTGAAGTTTACAGTAACAGGGAAACATCCATCAACAACATCTGAGGTAAACTCTACAGATGGTACTGGGTGAACAAACACGTCAATACATTGCACACGTGGTGGTGTTTCACAACCATCAGTCACAGTAACACAGTAAGTTGTTGTCGGATCAGTTGGATTCACCGTAATATTTGACGTAGTACCAACGTTTCCGGTGCCATCGTCCCAAGAATAACTGTAAGGTCCTCCATCTCCACCAGCGCCTGTAATGTCAAGATCAACACTAAAACCAGGACAAACTGAGGTGACAGGTGCAATTATGTTTCCTTGAATACTGTCGTGGACATTCACACACATGGTCTCAGGAAGTGAAGCACATCCATTTACATCTGTAATGATTAGCTCATAACAAGTATCAATTACCGGCATAACTGGCTGATCACCCTGACCGACTCCTGTCCAATCAAATGTATACGGACCACCATTTCCTCCTGTAGCTGTCGCCGTCAAAATGGCGGTTCCATCAATACAGATAGTTGTGTCAGTGATGCTCGCTACAATGGCAGGTGGTTCAACTAGCGTAATGGTCGTGTCTCGACTACATCCAGTTGTATCGGTTAAAGTCAGTGTGTAAAAACCAGGACCTAACCCCGTAATGTTATCGGTCAATCCATTTACAATCGTGGTTTGAAGCACTGCAGTAGTCACACTGTCAGTCCAGGTGAAAGTAAATGGAGGTCCGTCGGTTCCTGCAATTGCAGTTGCAGAGATAGAACCATCATTTGCACCAGGACAAGAGATGTCGTTGATAGCAAACGTTGGCAATTCACATGGAGGACACGTGTGAACGAAAATAGAATCCTGAGCAGTACAAGAGTTTTGCTGATCAGTTACAGTTACATAATACCAGCTTCCATTCGAAGGTGCTACAGTATTAATAGAATCAGTAGGATTGTTCATGGCAGGTCCTGTCCACGCATAGTCATAAGTACTGGTAGATGCACAGTTAATGGCAACATCATCCAAAGACCAGTTATCACAACCTGCACAAGCAGAGTATTGTGGTTGAATCCACTGGAACATAGTGTTACCTGTCGCTGCTCCTGCAGGAATAGGAATGCTAAAACATGCCCATGCATTGGCATAGGGACCACCTGTATCCCAGTCCGCATCATCAAAGACTTGAATGGTTGTCCAGGTAGCTCCACCATCTGTAGAGTACTGAAGTTCTACATCCTCAGCAGCGTCAGCGTTTTCACATGGCGCCGGAGTCGATAAGTTGTTACCAATAAATAGACAGAAATCAATTGTTGTACAGGGTGCCGCATTAAATGCAACCGTAGTGGCTGCTCTGTCACCTGAGTTACCATCAAAGTACAGCGCATCACCAGTACCAGTTTGCGTACCACATCCAACCTGACCACAGTTTCCGTTCGAAACAGAGTTCCACATAGTTGGATCAAAACACGCATCAAAGTTATCTTGAATACCTGCAGAAGTCACGGTGGTATCAAACCAAACAGATAGATCTGCAGATGTGTTACAAACGGTATCTTCAGTTGTCAATATGTCAATTACCGGAGAAACAGCACTCACAATGGTGAAACTCACACTATCAGTTTTGATACAACCCTGTGGGCTTGTAATGTCCACATAATAGGTATAATTACCAGGAGATGTGATATTTGCAATTGGGTTATTGACAGTGGTATCCGATAGGAAAACATTCTCATACCAGGCGTACTGGAATGCTCCAGGTGACTGAACATTCACGTTAAGCGGGATTGGATCATACAAACATGTAGAGCTAGTTACTGCACTCATTGTGTAAGGGAAATCAGGCACTACATTGATGGTCACAGTATCCGTATTCACACAGTTACCAGTTAAGTTAGAAGTTACAAGATAGGTAGTGGTGACAGATGGTGTTGCAATAGGATTATCACAAGGGTTACAAGAGAAGTTTGTTCCCACTACAATTGGATCTCCTGAAATCACACTCCAGTTAAACACTGTACCATTAATGGCTTGCAATTGTGCTTGCTGTGCACCTTGACAAATCGTTTGGTCAGGACCGGCATTGGTAGAGCCAACCACATCAATGTTGTAAACAAATGTCTGTTGTCCTGATACTGGGCAGGCGTTGTCATTCAATGTAATGGAGAATATGGTATTCAAACTTGATGATCCAGGCGGTGGTGTCCAGCAAATATTAATGTCAATAGCAGAGTAATCTCCAGCACCTGCATTTGGATAGTTTGAAGTCACTACAGACCCTGGAAGAACCGTAGCAATGTTAGACGTGAAAGTCAAGGAATCTTGTTGGTCAGGATCGTCATAAGAAATATCGAAACAGAATGAAGCTCCTTCACACATCTGCAAAGAGTTAGGTCCCGTTTGGAAAACGGCTCCAGTAATATTGGCAACCTGTCCGGAAGAATTACAATCAAGTATGGAGTTGTTACAGTTGATTACCTCAAACTGAATATCGTGGATCACACTACCAACTAAGTTACCATTGGCATCAAATTCCTCAATAAGCACAACAACCACAAAGTTTCCAGCCATACCAGGTGTGAAATCAATTTGTCCTGTCACCGGATCTATCGAAATACCTGGAATTGGAGTTCCTCCTGTATAACCGCCCTGGTAAGTAATGTTCGTTCCAGCTGCAGACTGCCCACTAATCAATGAATATACTAAAGTGTGACCATCTGGCTCAACAACCCCCAAGTTATAACACACTGCCTGACCAACACATACATAAGGTACTGCAGGGTTTGTAATTTGAGGACTGGTATTACATGGTTCTGTTTGACTATTCAATACGGCCTCCCAATAATATCCTGGTTGTCCAGTTACGTTAGTGGTTGTATTTCTACAACAGCTGCTGTAGCCAAAAGTCCATGAGTCACAAGGACCAGGCAAAGTAATAACAGCTTGCCATTGGTGCATGTAAATACCGGGTAAGTTACCTCCGTTACATTCACTTTGCCCCATTGAGGCAGGACATAATTGAGAAATATCTTGTTGAAATATGGTGTTTGGAAGAGAACCGGAAGGGTTTGTCAAACCACAATCATTCGTGACAGATACTGTTTGGTTCGTCTGGCTGGTAAAAGCCGTTCCACAATCTTCGAATAAAGTGAGTGTCACCAAATATTGGTTTGGTCCAACACATTCATAGGTTACATTTCCTCCTGGAACGTGAGATGCATGGGAAGTTAAAACTCCCGCGATCAACGCAAAAAATAAGATAAAAGTCTTTTTCATTCTACAGTAGTTGCGAACCAACCAATCAAGTGATCAGTTCAAGTAATTACATTGTAATTATGCCGCAAGGTACAACCTTACGATCTATAAACAGACGATCGAAACTTAAAAGGGATGCCTGTTGTTAAATAAAAAATTTATTCTTGATAGTCAAGTTAGAGATTTAACAGGGTTTAACCTAGAAAAGTTCGACCACAGGCACAATTCTTTGGATAAGAGGAATTATTTAATTTAAATTTGAGCACCATAATTCACAGAATATGAAAAAAAATCTACTCATGTTGTGCGCATTTTGTGCGTTTGTGCTGACTGCTCAATCACAACAAATTCCCAACGGGGATATGGAGAGCTGGAACAATGCTTCTGCCCCTGATTATGATTCGCCAACAGATTGGAGTACGGTGAATAATTCAATACCAAACTCCCAAGCTTGGTTTTTAGATGAGACTTGTTTCGAAGAAACCTCAGATGTGCACAGCGGTAGTTCGGCTTGCCGACTGGAAACTGTGGCACCTCCATTTTCTGGATTTCCTAATGTAAATGGTATTACAACAAATGGAGATATTAACGAGTCTTCCTATGCGGTTGAAAATGGAATTCCTTATACTTTTCGTCCAGACAGCCTAGTTGGGTGGTATAAAGCAACCCCTGTTGGATCTGATTTTGCAACCATTGAAATTGTTTTGAAAGATGCTTTAGAAGATACAATCGGATGGGCCCGTTTTGAAGCACCAAATGCCACTGTGTCTACCTATACAAGATTCTCAGTTCCTGTTGTATACTCGAGCGTGGCTACACCTTCAGTTGCGGCAGTTCTTTTGTCCGCTTCAGATGGGTTTAACAGTGTTGTAGGAAGCCAGTTGTGGGTAGATGACCTTGAGTTGATTTTTAATCCGGTTGGAATAGAGGAAATTGATTTTAATCAAGTTTCTGCCTATTCATCAAACGGTCACATTAATTTGCAAAATAACCTGTCTAATGATTGGCTTGATTATGATATTGTGAGTGTTGCGGGTCAAGTAATAAATTCCGGAAGAATGGATGCTCAATCCAGAAAAGTTATTTCCGAGAACCTGGCAGGAGGACTTTATTTTGTGAGATTTAAGTCAGGTGCTCAACAAAAAACAGTGAAACTATATTTTGCACAATAAGTATCTGAATATATGTCTAGTATTTGTAGCCGTTCTTGTTTCAAGCTTGAGCGGCTTTTCTCAATCTGGGGTTAAAGGTTTTGTGATTGACGTTGAATCAGATCAATTTTTACCCGGTGCACGGCTATATCCTTCATCAGATAAGAGTAAAGGAAGTATTTCCAATCCAGATGGAAGCTATCAACTCAATTTGTCTCCCGGAGACTATAAAATTGTTTGTTCCATGATTGGTTTTGCAAATGATACCGTTGCAATTACCGTGACTGAAAATTCATACGCTAAACACGATTTTGTGTTAGGAGAAGATCCTGAAAAGTTGAAGCTTCTGGTCGTGTCTGCTGGGAAATTTGAACAGAACATTGATGAACTCACTGTGTCAATGGAAGTGATTAACCCGAATTTAATTGAGGATAAAAATACAACGAGTATAGAATCTGCCCTGGAGCAGGCCCCTGGCTTAACAATTTTAGATCAGGAACCCCAAATTCGCGGTGGAAGCGGATTTACTTTTGGTGTGGGGAGTAGAGTTGCGATTATAATAGACAACATGCCGTTATTGACTGGTGATGCTGGTCGACCTGAATGGGGCTTCATTCCAGTTGAAAATTTGGAGCAAATAGAAATCATCAAAGGTGCGTCTTCAGTTTTATACGGATCGGCAGCTTTAAGTGGTGTGATCAATATCAGAACAGCTTTCCCAAGATCAAAGCCGCAAACAAAATTTAATGTGACAACGGGGGTGTACAGCACCCCAGCAAATCCTGAAACCAAATGGTGGAATAATGCGCCTATTTATTCCGGATTCAATTTTCTCCACTCCAGAATTATCAAAGAAAATCTGGATTTGGTCGTCGGTGGTAATGTTTATTATGATCACGGATATATTGGTCCACCCGTCATTGAAGAGGGCTCTCAGGTAATAGATTCTATTTCAAATTTCACAGAAGAACAGGTAGCCAAACAAAGAGCCAGATTGAATTTTAATCTGAGATACCGCTCCAAAAAAGTGAAGGGATTAAATTATGGAGTGAACGGAAACGGCATGTTGGCGCATAGCAATTTTGCTTTGGCATGGTTGAACGACACGTCAGGCATTTACCGCGCTTATCCCGGAGCGATGGCTCTGCAAGATCAAGTGATATTTAATGTGGACCCGTTTATAGAATATGTGACAGAATCAGGGGTAAGTCATTCCTTAAGAACGCGCTTTTTTTATGTCGACAATGAGATCACAAATAACCAAAGCAATTCAAGTACGGTGATGTTTGGAGAGTATCAACTGTCCAGAAAATTTGAGCACATACCCGATTTCAATTTTACTGGTGGAGTGGTAGGATCGGCAACTCAATCCAAGGCAGTGCTCTATTCAGGATCCGGATTACCGGATAATCGGGTCAGAAATGTGGCAGGTTATGCTCAGTTAGATAAGAAAATGTGGAAAGTTCTGAATATTTCTGCAGGATTACGGATGGAGTATTTTAAAATGAATGACCGTGAGAGTGTGGTGAAACCTGTTTTTAGAACTGGAATCAGTTTAAAGGTTAAGGAAGGGACTACCGTGCGGGCTTCACACGGACAAGGATTTAGATTTCCAACCATTGCTGAGCGCTTTATTTTGACTAATACCGGGACTTTTGGCGTTTTTCCGAACCCCGATTTAGAACCCGAGACAAGTTCAAACTCAGAAATCGGAATTAAACAAGGATTCAAGTTCGGTAATTTTATGGGTTACCTAGATGTAGCCGGTTTTCATCAGGAGTACCACAATACCATTGAGTATTTGTTCGGAGGATGGGACCCTAGCATTGCCCCTGCTGGATTCAAGTTCATCAATACCTTCGATACAAGAGTGAGGGGATTTGACATTTCAATTATGGGAATTACGGATACATCCAAAGATTTTCAAGTGACCGTTTATGGTGGATATACCTATGTGGTGCCAGTGGCTTTGCAGCCAGATTCAATCTACGCTTACGCAAAAAACCGTCCTTTGAGTTATAATCTTACCAGATATGACACCACTAATAATATTCTCAAATACCGTTTTCAGCATACAGGAAAAGTCGACATCCAGTTTTCATACAAGAAATGGAGTGTAGGCTATAGTGGACGAATTTATGGACCAATGATGAACATAGATCTCGCTTTCAAGGAACTGGAAGAACTAACCCAACCGTTTTCACAGTTTGCCAATATTTATTACACGGATTTTTTCGATAAAAACAATGGTTTTCGATACATTCAGGATGCCAGGGCAGCCTACAAGATTAATGACCATATGCGTGTAAGTCTGGTGGTCAATAATCTGGCCAATAAGTTATATTCTCTCAGACCTATGAAAATTGAGCCCCCCAGAACCACGGCTATTCAATTTATTTATAAGATGTAGGGATGAGATGGATGATCTCTCTTCCGATTGCCATGTTGGTATGGTCTTGCTGCAAGAATGATTCAAGTGATTCTATTGAGGCCAGAAAGCAGTATCAACAAAGTACGAACAATGCGGCAAAGGCGACCAGACATTTGCGAAATGACAGTGTGTATTCCGTTTGTAAAACAGATGTCTCAATGGATACCATTTATGTATTGAATGATGCTTGGCAGAGCAGGATTTATTTAATGTACTCAAGTTATGATTTTAAGAATGACGAGATGGTGCTTGGAGATGAAGCCAGGGATAAGATTGTTTCACTTGGAGAAACCCTTTTTTTTGATTTTGATGCACTTCTATCGACAGATCAAGAAAGCATTATGATCGCCAATCAAATCAGTATTCGATTTGATAGTGTTGCTATGTATAAAAGAAAAGTGCGATTCGAAGGCCGGGTTTTAGAGGATATCAACCTTTCTAAAATGCAAAGAGGTCTGCCTGATAAGGATAGTATTAATAATTACGGGTTTGCCTATGAGAAGCCAGTTTTATCATGTGCCGACACCTATAGGAATAAAATTACTTTAAGCAAGAATAATGCAACTCTGACCATTGGAGAGTTGATGAATTTAAAAATATACACTGCCGACCTTAATAGAGACGGTTCGGAAGAGGTTTACCTGTTTAGTTTTCAGTCTTGCTCGTCACGACTTAGAATTTATCAAATAATTTGATCTGACTTTTGCCAGATCTCATTAGATAAAATGAAAATTAAACAACAATTGTTAATACTTTTAACAAGTTATCTAAATTTTTAACCCACGTATTGCCTAGTTTTGAGCCCTTATCTCAGTGAAAAGGAAAAAAGTAAATTTTATTTTATGGAATTTATGTAATTACCTCCCTATTAAACTGAACAACAAAAAAAGGTCATGAAAAGGAATAAAAATTTAAAAAGAACGGCATTGCTTGGAATCTCTGCCTTGGTGGTGTCAATTGGAATGTCTTCTTGTAAGTCTCACGGTAGTGGACCATGCCCAGCCTACGGCAGCAAAAAACACTATAAGAAAAGAAGTTACGCTTCTACCAATATTGTCATTACAACCGACGAAAACGTCTAACAAAAATAGTAGGGCTTCATCTGAAGCGACCCGCATAGTTCAGAAATCTCCTCCCTGTCCTGTGTGGTGGCTACAATAACAGCTGTGTCAACTTCAAATTTAAAGGAGTTCACATCCTGTAACTCATGACCGTGGATTATATGCCCGGTCTTTTTTTTGTTATTACTAACCCATGAAAATTTAAGTCCACGTTGGTCGAAACATTGTGCCAGAGTCTTTCCCTTTTTTCCAGCGCCCATTAATACAATATGCTCATGCTTTTGAGCGTCAATCAATGAAAAATAATGTGCTTTGATGCTTAAAAAAGTATTGTCACGGTATAGCTCAGAATGTCGTGAAGTTCTAAGAGAATGATCTCGCCAGAGATGAGAAACATGATCAACGCCAACTACCTTCAATTGGTGCAAATACCAACGGAAACATAAGTCATAATCCTCAGGGTATCGCTCAGAGCAAATTCCTCCGCACAATTCAAGATCAGATTTATGAATGACCCAATTGGGTGAGGCAATGACGCATTCCTTGTAAATGTCCGACCAAAAGTCCTGTTGATCTATCAAAGAATTGAGCCAGCTCTCATAATTGAGGTAGCCTTCATTTAAAAATTTACCACTTGAGAAGTATTTCACTTTGCCTGTAATCACAGCTCCCGGACCATGTTTTTTAGCTTCACCAACCAATTTTTCAAGCTTGTTTGTAGGCATCAAATCATCTGCGTCCATGCGTGTTACAAGTTTGCCATTAATGTGTGGTTCCAGATAAGAAAGGGCAGGGATTAAACCTTTATTTGCATGTTGATGAATTTTAATCCTGGAGTCTTGGGTGGCAAATTTGGCCAAAATGTCGACACTGCGATCATGACTAAAATCATCAGCAACAAGTAACTCCCATTTTGTATAACTTTGGGATACAATCGATTCTAAACAAGCTTCAAGGAAAGGTTCAGCATTGTAAATACTCATTAATATGCTCAATTCAGGTGAGTTTGTCAAAGAGGAGCTTTAGTTTATTGTTCGGTTCTGTCGATTGATCAAAGTGCGGAACACAAATACTATTTTGATCGTATCATATAATAGAACGCCTGTTACATTTATAGATTTTGGTATTATATATGTAATTAAAACTATAAAATTAAGATATGAAAGGAAGAAAACTCACATTTGGAAAATTTTTGGAATATCTCATGATAGTTTTAGTGATTGTGAACATTGGCATTGCACTTACCAGTTCAAATTTGACAAACAAGGACGCTGCGAGTGAAGACAAAGAGTTTTCTGAGAATTGTGATTCAAGCTGTCATCAGGAAAGAATGAAAATGCTACTTCCGGAAGAAGATTAGCAATCTGCTGTTAATAAACAATCACTCAAAATACTTATTCGGTCTAATTTTCAGCTAGTTTCGATACCATGAAATATTTTATTCTAAGTCTATTTGTTCTGTCAAATAGTTTTGTTCAGGCACAGGACAAATATACCCTTCAAGATTTTTTCATCTATAATCCCGCTATTGAGGCTAAGGTGAATGACTTAATTAATGGCATGAGTGATTCTGAAATCGCTGGTCAATTAATTGTCGCGGCTGCCGGAAGGCTCGGGAAGTCAGATGCACATATTGAAAAATTGGTCCGTGAAAAGAAGGTGGGAGGTATCCTACTTCTCAATGGTGAGATAGAAGGTTTCAAAAAAATGGTGCAAAAACTAGATTCCATTTCCAGTGCCGTTGGTGGCTTAAAATTGAGCTATTCGGCAGATGCAGAACCCTCACTCATCAAATACAAAATCAAAAATTCCACTCCTGTAAAAAAGGCAGTTGATCATACATCAAGAGCAGAGGTCAATGAGACTGCCAAAATCATTTCCAAAGACCTTCAATATATTGGTATTACGCAAAACTATGCCCCGGTGATAGATATTTCTACGAGCAATGCCGCCATAGGAAACAGAAGTTTTGGTGACAATCAGGATTCTGTCATTACCTGGAGCAAGGAATTTGTAAAAGTGTCGCAGGACATGAACATTGTGGCAACCGCTAAACATTTTCCGGGACACGGTCAGGTCGTTGGAGATACACATCACAAACTCGTGTACATTGATGGAGACATGACGGAAGTTAAAAACTACCAGCCAATGATTGATGATGGTGTGCTCTCAATCATGGTGGCACACATTGCCATCAAAAATAACCCCGACTATAACTCGGATTTGCCCGCCACTTTAAACAAGAAATTAGTGACCGACCTGCTTCAAAAGGAAATGGGATTCAAGGGCATCATTATTACAGACGCCATGGGAATGGGAGGTGTGAAGTCGATCGATAATAGTTGCATAAAAGCACTGGAAGCCGGTGTGGACATATTGCTTATGCCGGTTGATGAGTTTGCTGAAGTGGATGCCATCGTCAAAAAGATGAATGAAGATCCTAAGTTTAAGCAAACCGTGATCAAATCCGCCAGAAAAGTTTTGAAGCTTAAAATCTGTCAAGGACTAATTAAATAAGTATGGCCATTAGATCAATTACAATTGTATGGTGCTTGTTGATGGTGAATGCGGGGTGGTCGCAGTCCCTCGAATTCAAAAAGAGTTTGGAGGGAAAATATACCTATGGCGACACAGAACCTATCTATCTGGAAGACGATGATGGCACGGTTGACAGTTCATTTTCCTACTGCAACTATGGTGAACTGGATTTGTATTGTGCCAATGACACACTTTTTTTTAGAATTGATGTTTGTAATGCAACCTACCACGTGGGCTCTGTAAGTGGTCATATCGATTTTGATAGTGAAACTCACGGACATTTCAATTACCAAGAGGCAGGAGATGATGAAGGACTTATGGATTGCAAATTGGAATTTGACGTAGTGGGAGACACCATCAAGGTTGAGGAAATAGATTGCCGTGCATGGCATGGTGCAAGGGCTTGGTTTGGTGGAGACTTTGTATTTGCCGTCAAAGGTGAGATGAGTCTGTTAAGAGATAAAGATCATGTCAGAGAATTGACAGAGACCTTTTTTAAGCATTTTAACGCATTTGATACAAAGTCTCTAAAGAAAATGGTAAGTGATGATTGTCAGCTAGAGTCTTATGCTTTGACCGAAAAAGGATGGATTTCGGGTGAAGGAGATATGGCTGCGCTATACCATATGTTAGAGCAAAAATATCCTATTGAAGAAAAGATTTGGAACATTGAGGTGACCACCAATGGGCTTTTTGCAACGGCCTGGATGGATTACACGTTTTATGTTGATGAGGAAGTTGATCATTGTGGTAAGAACTGGTTTTTCTGGAAAAAAATAGATGGTAAATGGCAGGTCATGTCGCTTAAAGATGATGTTAAAAAGACAGGCTGCGAGGAATATGATGTATCTGGTGAGGAAGAGCAACCGGTCAAGACTTACCTTGCAAAGGAGGTGGATCACATCATGAATTCGTGGCATAAAGCTGCGACAGAAGCAAATGCAGTCACGTATTTTGGCTTAATGGCAGATGATTGCATCTATTTGGGAACAGATCCTGGAGAGCGTTGGACCAAAGATGAATTTGTAAGTTTTGCCAAACCATATTTCGATAAAGGCAAAGCCTGGGCATTTACAACCAACTGGCGACATGTTTATTTTTCAGATGATTATGATTATGCGTGGTTTGAAGAATCTCTGGATACGCACATGGGAGAGTGTCGGGGTTCCGGAGTGCTCCAAAGAACCAGATTCGGATGGGAAATTAAGCAATATAACCTCACAGTCACCGTTTTGAATGAGCAAATGGACGATTTTAGAGTGCTCACCGGGGTCAAAAAATAACAATCACGTAAAATTAGAATCAAGAGAAAGTATATTTTCGTGCTAAATTTTTTCACTTGAAGACCCGATATATAGATTTAATTCATCAGGTATTTGATTTTCCTAATGATGAATTCCAGTTGAATAATGATGAACTGATGTTTCATGGAATCGACTTAATGTCATTGATTAGGGAGCACGGAACACCGTTAAAATTTCATTATTTGCCCAAAATCGCATCTAACATTACCAATGCAAAAAAATGGTTTAAAGAGCGCATGGCGGCAATTGATTATGATGCCAATTATCATTATTGCTATTGCACCAAAAGTTCTCACTTTTCATTTGTTCTGAAAGAAGTTCTCAAGAACAATGCCCACATAGAGACGTCAAGTCCGTACGACCTGGATATTGTTTCTGCACTGCTAGAATCCGGGGAGCTCAAAGACAAACAAGTGATTTGCAATGGCTATAAAACAGCTGCTTATTATTCTCGAATGATTGATTTGATCCACGATGGTCATTCCATCATTCCTATTCTAGACAACTTTGATGAGGCTCAGGCGCTTAAAGAACAAGTGAAAACGCCTTGTGAAGTGGGCATTAGAATTGCGGCAGAAGAAGAACCTAAATTCGCCTTTTATACCTCAAGATTGGGCATTGGCTATAAAGATGTCAAGCGTTTGTGGAAAGATGAAATTTTAGCCAACAAAAACCTGAAACTGAAGATGCTTCATTTTTTCATCAATACAGGCATTAAGGATACCGCGTATTACTGGAATGAACTTAACAAATGTATCAGGTTGTATTGCGAATTGAAGAAAGAGGCGCCACATTTGGATTCTTTGAACATTGGCGGAGGATTCCCCATCAAACATAACCTCAATTTCGACTATGACTATGGGTATATGATCGAGGAAATTTTAACTCAGATTAAAAAGGAGTGTGATGAGGCCGGTGTAGACGTGCCTCATATTTATACCGAGTTTGGCACCTACACGGTAGGGGAGAGTGGAGCCACAATTTTTGAAATCATTTCTCAAAAGAAACAAAACGATCGTGAACGATGGAATATGATAGATGGCTCATTTATGACTGCTCTTCCGGATACCTGGGCGATCAATCAGCGTTTCATTCTTTTTCCTGTAAATCGGTGGTACGAACAATATGAGCGCGTCCTACTGGGTGGTTTAAGTTGTGACTCTGATGATTTTTACAACTCAGAACAGCATTCCAACGCCATTTTTATGCCCAAATACGATAAAAATGAAAAGCAATACATAGCCTTTTTTAATACAGGGGCCTATCAGGAAAATATTGGGGGGTATGGTGGATTGCAGCATTGTTTGATTCCAACGCCAAAACATTTGGTCATAGACAAGGATGATTCGGGAAATATAAACGTGCAAGAATTTTCGGGCAAACAAAAAGCCTCAGACATGCTGAGGCTTTTGGGATATTAGACAAATATTTCTTTATTTCTTCAACGGCGTCAAGTCGGTTGTCAACATCAGCATATTGCCAGCAGGATCAGGGATCAGGTAATTACCAGGGTAAGGCTGACCACCAAACTCCATAGGACCCACGCCTTCTGCAAAACCAGCATCTTGAAGTGCCTTTAAAGCGGCTTCATTCTCTTCCACACCGTGTCCACTGTAAGTGAAGGTGAAACCGTGCCACATGCCTTTGGTTTCGTGTAAACCAAGTACGTGAAGACCATCATACATGTGTGTATAAGCGTACATGCTTTGTTCAACTCCATGAGTCTCAAATCCTAATTTCGACCAGAATTTCATGGAAGCATCCAGGTCTTCAACCGTCAATGCCAATTCCTGGAAAACGCCCACAACGGGGTTTGGGAAGTCTAACTTTGTATTCATAGGATCCGCCCACATGTCTCCCGCTGTGTGGAAATGTTGTGGTCCCGCATTTTCATTGGTAATTGTAAACGACATGCTGTCCGGTGAATCATACACTCTAAACCAGTCGCTGCCATCTTCTTTTGGAAAGCTCATGAACATAGGGATGTCCATCTCTTCAAGTTTTGCATATACTTCTTCACCGTGAGCACTGTAGTATCCGGGTGCAAAATAGTTCATAGTGTCTTCATTGATCATAAGCATGGTGCTTCCATCACTCATGGCCGTCCACTTCCAGGGCTCTTCACCAGACATTTGTTCTTGCCAACCTAGTGTAGCATAAAACTCGACTAATTTATCGTAGTTAGCTGATCCCATTACGTAATAGGCAGACTCTCCCAGCATGGAGGTTGGGGCACTGTGCTCAGTGTTATGGGCCTCAGGTTCTTCTGTATGCTCATGTTCTTCTGCTTCATGGTGACCGTGACCTTCAGGCATAGATTGATGCTTTTTGTGCTCCGCGATCGTAGATTCGTCGGTATGATGTCCACACGAGCTCACTAAATAGAGACCAAGTATGGCAACTGTAAGTGCGTTTAATTTCATAATAGATGGTATAATTTTTGGCTAAAATAGTTATTTTGTATGCTCCAAAAGATGTTTGTCGACTCAAAAATATCGTTTCAAAAAGACTTTGCTAAGATTAGTATGACCATTTATGAAAATGGTTTGGCACACTATTTCATCAAACCGCAGGAAACACTTGAGCGGGAGAATATTCAAGAAGTACTCAAAGAAATTGAAAAATTAGGACCTGAGATCAAATATTTGAATCTATTCGAATTCTCTGAAAATGCGGATGTGGATGAAGAAACAAGACAGTGGGCTGCAGACAGTGAGGGGAATAAGCAAACCATTGCAGATGCGATTGTCATCAAATCTTTGGCTCAAAAGATCATTGGAAATTTTTATCTGAAGTTTAACCGACCGGTGAAACCAACCAGAATTTTTAACACTGCTTCAGAAGCTTATCAGTGGTTGTTAGAGCAAAAGTGATTAATCCGGGAAGAATCATCCCAAGTATTTAGGCACAACACTTGCACAAGAGCTCATCGCCGTTGCAAAGCTTTGGCGGAGAGCGGTCAGCGCACGCACAAAAAAAGGGAATGCTGAGCACTCCCTTTAATTTCTAAAAAAGGTAGAATTAAGCTACGTCAGTAATAACATAAGTTACTGCACCTTCTTCCTTGTCACCTTCTTCTTTCTCTTCGTCTTCTTTTTTATCATCTCCGCAAGATGCAAGAGCGATCATACTTAAAGCAAAGAAACCTAAGAAAAACTTACTTAAAAACTTTTTCATCATATTAAGATTAAATGTTACTAATGACTCAAATATAGACATTAATTTTAAAGTTGCAAGTAGAAAATAATTGGCTTTGTTAACATTGGAATCTTAAGTGTTTACTAATCAGTATAGAACTTACTTTAAAATGGTGCCTTTTGCGCCCCACCATGGATGTGCTTCTATCACTAAGCGCCCAGCTTTTACTGCCGGATCATTAGATTCCAATTGAATGGCTTCTTCAACAGTGGCTACATCAAACAGCAAAATTCCGCGGTATTCCGAGTCATCACCGAATGGTCCTGCCATCACTACATATCCATCTTCTGCCAGTTGATTGATGTGGGCCATATGTCCAGCCTGTATGTCTGCCGCCTCTGCCTCATTTTGCGCTCTTTTTTCGCCAGACTTAAGAAATACCATCACATATTGCTTCATGATGTAGGTGGTATCTCCTTCCTGAATCTCGAATTCACGGGTAGATGAAGTGTCAGCCTGAGATAAACCATTAAATCCAATGGCTAAAAGACATATAATTAAAATTACTTTCATGTTAGAACTTTTTCAAAACAGACAAATGGGTCGGTCAAATCGCGAAAGTAGACATGACCGATTTCTGTATAGTTGAGTTTTTTGTAAAAGTAAAGATTCTTAGGGTTTTTAGAATAGGTGTCTAAACGAATGCCTTTTAACCCCTGCTTAATGGCATATTCCTCTGCGTATAGCATGATGAATCTGGCTATGCCCTGGTTCTGAAAATCGGGTCTTACAGCCAAGCGATGAACAATAAGATAAGCCTCACTAGGTAAGCTCCAACTGAGCTCATCGTATTCAATTGAATAGTTGGTGTCGAGCGTAACAATGGCGGCCAGTGTTTTTTTCTGGCGAATACCGAACAAAGTGCCCGCTTCTATGTTGTTCTTTATGGATTGATTATCAGGATACTGATCATTCCACTGGTCAATGCCATCTTCTTGCATTTTTATTATGACTTCAGAAAATAAAGTCGTAATTTCGGTAAGATCTTGAGCATAAAGTTTAATCAGTGTCATTGGGCACGGTTTTTGCTTGAAATTTAGTAATTGTATTCAAAACCAAAATAGATATGAAAAATTTACTCTTATTATGTGCACTGGCTCTTGCCTTCACAAGCTGTAAGAAAGCAATTTTGAAGCCGACCTCTGTAAGAATTGTTGCAGATGATGCCACAGTGTCAATCGATTTTCCTAATGATGGAGAAAAGCATTTGGCAGGTTTGTCTGATGAGCAAATCAAAGACATTTATTTAGAACAATTGCGTAACTCATTGAATTCAGGTAAGCTGAATGTAGTTGAATCTGGTGCAGATTATACCATTATTGTTAAGCACATTGATGTGGCTGAAACTGTTGAGGCCAAGTATGAAGATGGTGAATGGTTCAATATTTCCAGAATTGATACCAGAGCGGTGTTTAATGTCAATCAGGTAAAAGAGGATTTGCCACAGGAATTAATCATTGAAGACCATGCCGAAGAATCTTTGGAAGAAGATAAAAAAGGAAAAGGCAGCAAAAGTAAAGGCGGTAAATCCTGGAATAATGATGATTATTATATCTCAGGTTTTGGTGGACTTGAAGGTGCATTTGGTAACCACACTGGTGAAGCCAGATCAGAAATTAAAAAGATCATCAGAAGCAAGCAGTAAAGCTTAAGCCCTAAAACGATCTAATAACTCACTGAGCGTTTCTAATTCTTTATCGCTTAGTGAGTTATTTTTTTTGTGCAAATTTTCCATCACAACAGATGCTTCCTCTACCAGGTTAAGCCCCTTTTTAGTGATGCAGATGTCAACTTTGCGCCTGTGCGTTTCGCAGATAGAACGCTCAACTAATCCTTTGTCAACTAGTTTGTCTACCAATCTACTGGTGTTGGATACGCGATCAATCATACGAGATGTGAGTAACTTTAAGTTCACCGGCTTGTCACCCTGACCCCGCAAAATTC
>JAUILH010000076.1 GCA_030433115.1 Bacteroidia bacterium
TCATACACTTCTCCCTCCCAGGTTAATTGTGCAGGCACATACTTTTTCTGTTTTTTACCAATTTGACCTTTTTCCATGGCTTTATCACGGTACTTTTGAAGTTTGGCTAAGTACTCATCCTCTATTGTGATGCTTAGTGATTCCGGGTAGTTTGGCAGTTCTTTTTGTGGTGAGATCTTGATGGTCAAATCATCGAAATAGACTGGTTGATCTGTCCCATTAACCAAAAATATTTTAAGAAGATCAATGTCTTCGGACAATACTTCATCTATGATAATTCTCTCCCAGTTGCCATCCGCACTTTCCACATAGCTTGAAGTAAAATATATATCACCACTCCCTGATTGAAGTGCAATTTGACCGGCACCATTTTCTGATAATCTGAAACACTCTACATAAATGTGATGTCCCTTTTTCAAGCCTTCAAACTCGGTAGTCAAACCAAACAGGTTGGTCTCATCTACTCTGGACGAGTACTTACCGGAAAGTGCAAATTCATCAGATTGAGTCACTGTATTTCTGAAATTGGTGCCTTCTCCAACAAACACATCATCTTTAATGGTTTCAACATCACAATGGTAGGTTCCAAAGATGGACTTTTGAGGAGGTGTATTGTCTTCCTTTTCTTCTGTAGAGCAGGCAAACAAAATCACCGCACACAGACAAACTAAGACGATATCAATTAATCTTCTCAACATACTACCCTATGGATTTTACCCAGTTTTTAATGATGTGTTTACCGTACTCTGTCATAATAGACTCCGGATGAAATTGCACCGCTTCTATCGGCAGAGCGTTATGTTTAAGTCCCATGACATAAGTATCAGAAGATTGTGCAGTCATTGTCAGGCAGTCAGGTAAATCCTCTGGCAGTGCAGCCCAGGAATGATATCTTCCCACCATCATATCATCAGGTAAATTGGCAAAAATTCCACCATGATTCAATACGCAACATGCAGATTGTTTGCCGTGTTTTACCTGATCCATATTCCCAATCTTTCCCCCGAAAAACTCAACAAAAGCCTGCAAACCTAAGCAAACTCCCAGAATAGGCTTCCTTAAATGGTATTCATTTATCACATTCATCAGTTGCCCTGCTTCATGAGGCAAACCTGGACCAGGAGACAATAAAATGGCATCACAGGTATTGATATCTTTCAAGTTTACCTTATCGTTTTGTTGCACTTGAATATCCTTACAAAATGGCTCAAGATAATGCACCAGATTGAAGGTAAACGAGTCGTAATTATCAAGAACAAACACCTTCATTTACGACCACAAAATTCTAAGGTAAAACGCCCCATGAGGTTTAAATTTCTGATGAAAATCGGGGCCCAAATTAATTTTTGTGAACAAGAAATTCCCACCAAAATCGAATACGAATTGCTCGCTCATTCTATATCTAAATCCACCTCCGATGAAAGCGCCATATCCAACACCTCCAAAATCAACATCTCTGTAGATGCTATTTTGAGATAAGTTTTTAGAAAACCTGGTGAGTGTATACTTTTTCTCTTGAACAATCAGATAGTTTTCTTCTACTCGGGTTGATGTAAGATTACCGCCTAGTTCTAGATAGGGTGTGGCATCCGGGTCTTCTCCCAAGCCAATGTGGTAGCCCAAATTGATATTCAGGCGTTTTTCCTCGCCCACAATGCTCTCTACTTTAATATCTGGCTGAGATGTTTGAGTTGCAGGGTCATCCACTTCAAAAGTAAATGCGTCAGAGGTGGTGAGGTTTGCAAAATTGACATCTACAAAGATCATGGAACTCTCATCTGTCTTGAATCCAAGGTGACCACCAAAGTCCAAACCGAATTTATAACGCATGTCCAAAGGGTATGAATCATTGGTCAGACTAAAGTCCAGGTCTCCATAGCTCTGCCGGATTTGCTGATAGATGGAGTTGGGATGATTGGGGTTTAAATCTAAATGGTATTGTACATCCAAACTGTATGGGTACTCAATATCCGAACCGTCGTAGCGAATGGTATTGTGTTTATTGGCTTTGTATGTTCCTATATTCACACCTATTTCCCAATTTTTAAAGGAAGCAGTTTCTTGCGACCATATTGTCATTGGAGCTAAGAGGAATAACAGACAGATTTTCTTCACGAATCAAAGATAATGAAATGTCGATGGATAATACTAACTTCAATACTTGATCGTTTTGACACAAGTGCGACTCATCAAGCTTATATGGATGCTTTTGGCAATTCAGAATTTATCTGCTCAACACAGGTCATCTCAAACAAGTGACTTTCCTGATTTGGGAAGAGATGATGGGATCGCTTTTTCAACTCCAAATTACATGTACTTTGGAACGGGGATGGAAACTGGATTCAACCATACCAGTTCTTTTTATAAGTTTTCCATTGAGGATCAAACCTGGTCGTCGGTGCCCGATTTACCCTCTGATGCGAGACAATATTCAGCCGCCTGTAATTGTGGTGCGTATGGCATTGTAATTGGCGGTATAAATGCCCAGGGGGATGAACTCGATGACATTTGGTTGTACAATGAGGCATACAACTCCTGGAATATGATTGCACAAATTCCTGACGGTGGCAGACAAAAGCTGATTGCCCAATGTTATTACCAGAACATCATCATTGGCTGGGGACATGCCAACGGAGAAACGCTTCACTCCTTTTGGCGGTATAACATTCCAACAGGTGTCTGGTATCCTTATGCACCTTGTCCCTTAAAAAGGGAAAATGGGATCTCATTTATTGCGAAGGACACCTTATATGTGGCATTAGGGAATGACAATACTGAATACCATCACCGTCTGTTTGCTCTGGACCTGACACGAAATATCTGGAAAGAAAAAGCTTCATTTCCTGATATGGGCAGAATAGGATCTATTGGTGTAAATCTTGGAGAGAAGGGTTTTGTGGGTTTGGGGATGGATAGTGCCCAAAATTTTTACGCTGATTTTTACGTGTACGAACCCAGTGAAGATACCTGGACAAAATCGGTTATTTCTATTGAAGATAGTTTGCGAGGAGCCAAAGTCGCAGTTATAGGCAATCAGGCATTGATTAGCACTGGTCTAAATCATACTTTTCGCTCATATAAGAGTTGGTTAATTACTGATGATACGTATCAATTCTCACATAGCGGCTTATCCAACAACCACATTGACTTTGAGGACGCACCTACCGGTGAATATGATTTGACCGTGTATGACATGCAGGGCAGATTACTAAGAAACTGGACGGGAATTTACCTGAATCAGGATCATTACCTACCGCTTAATACAGTTGGTGATGGCATGTACATTATTCACCTCAAAGGACGATCGAACGACTTTGAGTACACAGGAAAAACAGCCATTTTAAGTCAGCACTAAGCCCCAATGGCTTCCTTGCAAGCTTGAAGAATTTTTCTGGCATCTTCAAGTGTTTTGCCTTCTGCATAGGTTCTAAGAACCGGTTCCGTGCCCGATGGTCGAATCATCAACCATTCTCCATCTTCAAAATAGTATTTCCAACCATCAATGGTAGATGTATCTTTAATTTGATACGATCCAAAGGCAGAAAATTCATTGTTCTTACATTTGGCTACGATTGCTTGCTTAAGGTCTTCCGCAATATGCAAGTCGTTTCTTTCAAACTTAAATGGTCCAACGAGTTCATATACCTCTTCAATTAATTCTTCAAGGGTTTTTCCTGATTTTGCCATGAATTCCCAAATGATCAAGCCCATCCAGATACCATCTCTTTCGGGAATATGACCTTTCACCGCAATGCCACCTGATTCTTCTCCTCCAATCAATACATCTTCTTCAAGCATGATACCACAGATGTACTTGAAACCAATTTTAACGGTTTCATGGTCGCAGCCGTAGTGTTCCGCCATTTTCTTGATCCTGGGAGTGCAAGAGTGTGCATCACAAACTTTGCCATCCATACCCTTGTACTTTTTTAGATAATGAAGCAATAACAAGATAATGTGATGGGAATCTACGAATTCACCTGCCATGTTGTACAAACCAATTCTGTCTGCATCTCCGTCTGTAGCCAAACCACAATTGATGTTTCCTTTTGCTTCAATGTACTGAGAAAACTCTTGCAGGTTCTTATCGATAGGCTCAGGTGCCTGTCCCATGAAAGATGGGTTGTACTCACAATGCAAAAAGTCCATATCTGGCAGGATACGCTTCAATACATTCTGGCCAGCACCATACATGGCATCATACGCAAATCTTAAACCACTGTTTTTAATCGCGTCCAAATCGAAATTGGCTTTCACATGATCCACATACATGGTTTCCATGTCTATATATTCCAACAAACCTTGTTCCTCAAAAGCATCTAACGACATGCCGTCCAGATCAAGACCTGAGGCCTCCGGAATGACATCTTCGATTTCCTGAACCTTATCTGGTGTTAATGGTCCGCCATAATGCCCTTTTAGTTTGTAACCGTTGTAAGATGGAGGATTGTGACTGGCTGTAATTACCACACCCAGGGATGCTTTGAGTTGAACCGTTGCCAGCGATACCATTGGTGTAGACACAAATCCCTTGGACAATTTGACTTTGATGCCCTGACTACAGAATACTTTGGTGGCAGTTTGAGCAAATAATTCACCGGCAAAACGGCAATCGTGACCGATGATAATTTCCGGATTTGGGTAATTTGATTTCACCCACTCTCCTGTAGCAATACTTACTCGTGCTACATTTTCAACTGTATATTCTTTGGCGATAATTGCACGCCATCCGTCTGTTCCAAATTTTATTTTCGACATCTTATTTGATATTGTTCTTGTTTAACCAGGCTCTGTATTTTGCAGCATTTCTATTGTGCTCGCTCAAAGTCTCCGCAAAATTATGACCTTTTTCATTATTGGGTTTTGCGCACATAAAAATATAGTTGTGCGACTCGTAATTCAGTACTGCCGGAATCACGCCTTTGGGCACTGCAGAAATAGGTCCGGGGGGCAAGCCTTTGTTCTCGTATGTATTGTAAGGACTGGACACTTTATCCGAATTGTAAACGCGCTGAGCATCATATCGGCCTGAAGCAAATTTAAGGGTTGGATCAGCTTGAAGAGGCATTCCCTTTTTCAATCGGTTGATGTACAAACCAGCCACTCGCGACCACTCAGTTTTAGTGCTGGTTTCGCGATACACGATTGATGCGAGCGTTGCTACTTCAGATTGTGTCATTCCCAAATTTTTGGCTTTGGCTTTATTCTCTTCTGTCCAAATACTCTTGTACTGTCGACTCATCATACCCAAGATATCGTCCATGCTTGCAGCCCAATTGGAGCGGTACTGATCAGGATAAAAAACGCTGATCATGGTCTCTTTTGATAAACCGTATTTATTCAAAATGGCGTCTGAAATAATGTAGTCGTGAAACTCTGCCGAATCTATTTCCAAAGATTGGGTGATTTGACCAACCACATGCCCCAGGGTCCAACAGTCGTTGAATTTAAACGTCACTTCTTTTCTGCTGTAGCCACCTCTCAGGTGAATGATCAGCGAATCCACATGCCAATTGCCCTGAACCAAATAAAATCCGGGAACTACTTTTTTTCCTCCATAGTTTTTGGAGGCCGCTTTGTTCATAAACAAATCTCTTTTATCAGATTTGATGATGCCTTCTTCCACTAATTGATTGGCCACATCTTGAGCTGTAGACCCTGTTTTTATGAACAAAGGTGCTTTTTCATTTTCACCAATGGCCATGATATTTTCGCTATCGTTGAAGAACTTTGCTTTTAGAATTGGGTAAATGTAGTAGCCTGCCACGCCAATGAGTGCCAATAAACCAATCAAAAAACCTCTTCTCATCATCTTACCCGCCATCAGTTCTTTAATTTTTGAAGTAAATATTCATCTTCCCAACCATGAGAGGTTTTGATCCAATTTTTCTTAAGTCCTACTTCTTCAAAGCCAGCGTTTTTGAAAAGCGTCAAACTTGCCTTATTAGAACTTAAAACATTGCAGTAAATTGATTCGAGCATTAAATGATCGAAGGCATACTGTGATGCCAACTGAAGTGTTTCGGAGCCGTAACCTTTACCTCTGTTTTCTTTGTCATTGATCAAAATGCCGATTCCTGCTCTTAAATTGATTGGATCGAAATCGAAAAAATCCAAGGTTCCCATGGCTCTTTCAAAGTCTCTTGCAATGATCCACCTCACTTGTTTGTGCAGGAAAATGTCATGACCAGAAGCAATAAATTTCTCCAAAATATGCTTACTAAAAGGCATCAATGTTTGACTTATCTTCCAGTTATCAGGATTGTTCTCCCACAGATACAGCAGTTCGAGATCTTCCGGTTCCATGGGTCTTAAAAATATGTTCTCACCTCTAATCAATCGACTGCTTTAGTTTTTCAATGCGATCAAATATCTCCTTTTTAGTGTAAATCTGAAAATAGAAATGATTATTTGATGGATTTGTGGTGACCAAATGCCCTTTTACATCTATTAACAGATTTAGTTTTGCCAGCTGCGGAACCAATTCATATACATAATCGCACTCATCAACGTCATCAATACCCGCCGACTTAAGCAGGTCTTTTATCGGATTTAAACAGGTTTGTTGAGCTCCAATTTTATCGTAAGAAGCAAAAGTTCCTGGCGTCATTCCGTTTGTATTCACATCTACCTTAAAAAACACTGACGGTTTTTGCTTTTGCTGAATCAATTTGAGCAGTTTTTCACTGTTGTAACTTCTGTTCGCCTCATATTCCAGAGAATATACGGTCCCATTATCGATAAAAACCAGATGCGGAGGAGATTTGTGACAATTCAACAAACCAATCCAGACACCAGATTTTAAGTCAGAAGCACTTAGTTCCGAGACAGGTCCTATGTGGGGAAAATCAGAGTTCAATGCTGCCCTTAAAAACTTGTTTGGCGGGTCCACACAACCAAATATGACTAAAACCGGAAGCTGTTTGTTTGGCTTTTACCATGAGTTCACCTCCTCTGGTGCTGACTGCTACCGAATCACTAAATAACCCTTGATGCATTGCTGTTAAGGCAACGGCTGTCACACCCGTTCCACACGACAAAGTCTCATTCTCTACCCCACGCTCGTAGGTCCGCATCCGCACACCATTTTCAAGTACTTCAAACGCATTGACATTGGTACCCTCTGTCTTAAAACGGTCATTATATCTTATAGATTTTCCATGAGCGACCATATCCAGTTCCAGGACATCACTTTCTTCCGATACATAATGTGGCGATCCGGTATTGAGGAAATAATAGTTGTCACCTACCTCAATCTGATCAACATCTCCCATGTGAATCTGAACCTGATCCTGGTCAATGATGCCAGTATGAGGACCATCAATGGCTTCAAACCGGGTTTTATTCTGAATGATGCCTAAAAAATGGGCAAATGCCACCGCACAACGACTCCCGTTTCCGCAAAAGCTTTGAGAACCATCGGGATTGTAAAAATCCATTGTAAAATCCAGCTCTTCATGACGATCGATACAAATCAAACCATCACTTCCTACTCCAAATTTGCGCTCACAGATTCGTGTGATGAGATCAACAGACTTTGGAAACGTCCCTTCTCGGTTGTCAATCATCACAAAATCATTACCTGTTCCTTGATACTTATAGAATGTTATACTCATTTGGATGGTCTCTTCTGTAGGTCTACAAACTCTGATTTCTGCTCTATGAGGTAAACCTCTTTTCCTACATGCAAATTTAAGCCATTTTCTGTTTGTCTGAGGTCAATAAACTTGGCCGTATCAATTCCAAATACCATGATTTTATTGCCTGAAGTTTTGTACCCGGAATATCCGATTGGAGATTCCCACAGCTCCAATGTGTAGTGATCATGCGCCACAGACTCAACAATATTGAGGTCGGCAGCCAAGGTATCTATGACATCTTTTTGGAGCGAGTCTTCCAATGATAATTTAAAGTTCAACGTACGCATCAAGACATCCTTTCTCACCAAAATGGGTTCGTCTTCTATTGCCTTCACAGAATCTACTCGAGAGCTGAGTGTATCTAATTGGACGTGTACAGAATCTATTTCCATTGAATCGCTCACCGTTATAATAGTTTGCATGGGTACCTTTTCTGGCACATCCTCACTGTAATCGTCAACATTAACGACAAGCACTTCTTTCTGATCTGGTCTGTTTTCCTTAGTTGGAGCCTGATTTGAATCTTTGAGCTCTGCCTCCGTTTTTGCCGTTTCCTTATCGTTATTTTCAGACATAACGTAGAATCCAACTGTTGCTACAGAAGCGCCTATTAGCAGTCCAATATAAAATCCTATGTTTGAAAACAACTTCATCTTGACAAAGCAAATGTATAATTATCCTTAACAATTTTTAACACGATGATTATAAACATATTGACAATTCGTTCGTTACTTAAATTGATTATAAGATTTGATTTCATATTTTTAACAAAATGGCAAACAAAATGAAGAGAGATAATGTAGTGGGCATGGTAGCAGCAGGACTAGCAGGTGGCGCCATTGCCCTGGCGGGGGCTTTTTTTATGACGGACAATTCGAAAGAGCCTTCCGTAATAGTAGAGAAAAAAATTGTTGAAGCACCTGAGAATCAGAATGCACCAATTAAACAAGTGATTTTGGATGGCTCACCAGAGTCATCCAAGGATTTTACCCATGCATCATCTGAAACAGTGAATGCGGTGGTTCATATTACCACCACTTACGAATCTTCTTATAGCAGAGATCCGTTTTACGAATACTTCTATGGACCGGGATATGGTCAGGCCAAAGCCTCTGGTTCTGGAGTTATACTCACTGATGATGGTTATATTGTAACCAATAACCATGTGATTGAAGGGGCTGATAAAATAGAAGTAGCTTTAAACGACCAGCGTGGATTTACCGCAAAATTAATCGGTGCTGATCCAGCTACAGATTTGGCACTTTTGAAAATTGAGGCCAAAGATTTACCGCATACCAAACTGGGCAACAGTGATGACGTGAAAGTGGGTGAATGGGTATTGGCGGTTGGAAATCCATTTAATTTAACGAGTACGGTTACTGCTGGAATTGTGAGTGCGAAGGCCAGAAGTATCAATATTTTGCAATATGATCCTGACAAAGAGATTTTCCCAATTGAATCGTTTATTCAGACAGATGCGGCGGTGAATCCGGGTAACTCAGGTGGCGCATTGGTGAACGCCCAGGGTGAATTGGTTGGTATTAACACGGCCATTGCTTCAAAAACAGGTTCCTATTCCGGTTATTCATTTGCGGTACCTGTTAACATCATGAAAAAAGTGACTAAGGACTTGATGGAATTTGGTCAGGTTCAGCGCGCTTTTATCGGCGTGAACATTCGTGGAATGAATCAATTAATTGCGGATGAGCTGAATGTGAAAGACGTACAGGGTGTTTATGTGACAAGAGTGATTGCCGGAGGTGCCGCTGAAGCAGGTGGTATTAAGGAAGGTGACATCATCACAAAAATTGGCACTGTAATGGTGAATAATGTACCAGAATTGCAAGAGCAAATTGGTCGATTCAGACCTGGTGACAAAGTATCTGTAACCTTGAAGCGATCGGGTACAGAAAAAGTCATGAGTTTGACTCTTAAAAACAAGAACGGCAGCACAGATGTGGTTGAAAGTAAAACAGACGCTGAAGTGGTGAATGTTTTGGGAGGGACTTTTAAAAACGCCAGTTCCAAAGAGCTCAAAGCGCTTCAATTGGAAGGTGGTGTAAAAGTGTCCAAACTAAGTTCCGGCAAACTAAGAACAGCTGGAATCAGAGAAGGATTTATCATTACCAAAGTAGATTCTATTAAAATTAAAGACACCGGAGAGTTGATTGAATTGCTTCAAGACAAAAAAGGAGGCGTTTTAATCGAAGGAATTTATCCCAACGGCATGAAAGGGTATTATGCCTTTGGGTTGTAAAATCAAATCATAACTTAGAAGAAACCGTCATCCCTATGGATGGCGGTTTTTTGTTTTGGAGAAATTATGATCTATGCTTCTTAGTATACAAACTCTCAATACACTTTTCCCGAATTGCCCATAAATCCTCAAAGGACATGTCTGTCTCATTTTGAGTTAACCAATTTCTTAAAAAATCTTTGTGGTAGCTGACTTTAAATTCCCTCACCTGCTCTGGTTGAATGCTGAGTTCTTGAATTATGTCTTTTTCTATGGTTGAAAAATTCGAGTTGGTAGACGTCAAATCTAGTCGTTTGCCATCTATTTTTAGGTAGCAATGGGCTTCAGGAATAAAATCTAATTTAGTGGCTTCCAATGCAGTTCCTATTCCGGGCGTGTTGTTTTGATTCATGTAATACATCCCCAGCATCAACTCAACATTGGGAATATTGTTTAAATCTGCCACCGTTTTCAAAAAAGCATGTTTGCTGCTACAAGTCCCTTTCCGCTCTATCATCACCAATTTCACATCTCCCCTATTCCTGTTTCTTCCGTAGGGAAGTCCTTGTACATAGCTCATTAATTTGTCCCAAGATTTAATGCCTTCGCTTTTGATGAGTTTAGACAAGGGATCTGCTGACGAAATGGCGTATTTGGTCATGATTAATCTATTTATTTCCAGGTAATGCCTCTTTTGATGACTTTGGCAGGCATCCCCGCTACCAGAACGTTGGTTTCTTCAATGGGTTTTGACAATAAAGATTGGGCACCAAGCACACTGTTATCAGATAAGCGACTTCCTTTTAAAACAGTCGATTTCGAACAGATCCAAACATGATTGCCGATAACGATCTCACTATTCGCATTGATGTGCTGTCTGCCTTCATTGTAAATGGGATGTTGGTCGGTGTCCATGATGTGTACGCCCCAGGAAATCAGCACATGCTCTCCAAACTGAATTTTCTTGTGGCAAATGATGGATGTGGAACCTGTGACATTGAATCCAGGTCCTGTATGCAACTCTCCCTGCACATGAATTTTTGTACCGGAGCCAATTTTACATTTGGTTTGAATGTACCAGGTACCTCTTAGACTGATAACGGTCATACACTCCCTGAAATCGGCATACTCCGTGGTTCCAAAGCCAATTTTAACGGATGCAAATTTGACCTTGTCCATTATAATTTTGCCACTTAAATTTTCAAGACGGGTTCTGTGAGACACTAAAATGGGCAGTTTAATTGCTTGACTAAAAGGCAGGGTTCTAAAGTTGATGAAAAGGGATTTAGGAACTCCCAAAACATACCGCCAATTTTTGATTAACCTTGTTGCAATGCTATCCATTGTCTTCTGATTAGGTTAGCGAAGATAGAAAACATAAGACATTTATGCCCAACAAGCCAAGTACATATCACTTTCCCTCTAAAATGATGATTTCCTTGTTTGGATATTGCCTTTTGAGTAATGCACGATAGTTAGAGTCAGCTTCTCCATGAATATGAATTTGAATCACTCCCGTTGTGGTGTCGACTGGTTCCTTGATTAACTCAAAAGTAAATCCGTCTTCAGCCGTGTCACTCATCAGTTTCTGCATCATTACTTGATTCATCTTCTCAATGCTTTGATTCTGCCTCTCAATCTTATTATCCAGTGTCACAAATGCACCTTCAATCTCACGAGTCAAATTAATCGATTGAATCAACATACTAACATCAAAATCCCTCAATCCAAATTCATCTTTGAATTCATGAAGATTCAATTCCGACATTCTGGTTAAAATTAACTTTAAGGAATCCATTCCTTCTCCTTCAGATTGACCTAATCGTTCTAAGTAGCTATCCATATGATTCTTAACATATATAGCCATGGAATCATAGCTTAATTCCAAATCACTTTTCTGGGATTTTTGCTCACTTTTTTCACTTTGCTTACAACTGAAACAAAACAATAAGATAATTAGATAAGAGATGCTTGTCTTCATCATTGTAATTTCTTCCAAAAAGTAACTTTATCCTCACCTTCATCCCAAAAATCGCGAATAACGGATTCTTGATGGTAGCCCAATTGCAAATAGAACTTTCTGGTCAATTCATAATCCTTTCCACTGGAGGTATCTACAATTAAAACTCTCTTCGATTCCTGTCTCAAAAGATCTTCGATATAGGTCATCATTTTGCGACCAATTCCTTGTCCTTGACAGTCTTTCTTTACCGCAATGGCATACAAATTATAGGTCCCATTGGTTAGCTTCTCTGGCGCACAGTAAGCGAGTCCTACAACCAAATTCTCAGTCAAACAGGTGAACCAAAGCTCTTCAGAATCTGGATTACCCAAGTAATCCGACATCATGTCATCCAGCATCTCAGATGGAAATAACTCAGTTGAATCCAAGACCTCTTTCATACCAGATACGTCTTCTTTTTTTGCTTTTCTAATCATCTCCACCTAATACATGGTATTTCCATTCAAAGTCGTTTCAGGAATTTCCTGCATGGCATCCCAATGTTCAACGATCTTACCATGATCATCAAACCTAAAAAAATCCATAGTGACATATTCATCTCCACCTGGCCAAATTTGATGTGTGTGAAGGGCCACCAAATCTCCCTGGGCTATGGCGCGCACAAACTCGATACTTTTGTCGGGGTATTCTCGTCGCATTCTTTCAAAATAGTCGATAAAAGGCTGTTTACCGTTTCCTACCAGAGGATTGTGCTGAATATACTCTGCACCAACATACCTATCTACAGCTCCGGTTGGGTCTCCTTCATAAGCCATCTTATAGAACCCGATAGCATTTTCTTTGTTTTTTTCCAGATCGTGCGTCATTGTCTCAATTTAGTCCCCGAATGTACTAAATACGCGGAAGTTCCTCTCAGTATAAAAAATAAAAAACCTATCACACAATTTGTAAAAACAAACTACGTTTATAACTTTGTAACACAAAGTACTTTTATATGAGTGATCAAAAATACGCCGAAGACCTGTCTCACATCAGGCACATCATGGAAAACTCAAGCAAGTTTTTATCTCTGAGCGGACTCTCGGGTGTCATTGCTGGCTTACTGGCGCTGGTTGGAGCGTATCTGGCTTATGACATTATGTACGACTTGCCTACTGGTGAATTGGTATACAACAGTGAGTCTAGCCACTATATTTCAATGCGAAGAGAATTGATACTCATTGGCGCTAGTGTATTGATTTGTTCTTTAAGCATTGGCTACATCATGAGTGTGCGAAAGGCGAAGAGATCCGGAAATTCGATTTGGAATCCGGCGGCTTATAAAATGTTGTTTCACTTATCGGTTCCTTTGATTGCAGGGGGCATTCTTTGTTTTGCGTTGCTGGGGTATGGTTTGTTGATTTTTGTAGCACCATTGACACTTATATTCTACGGTTTGGCTCTGGTAAATGCCAGCAAATACACGCTTAGAGAGGTCCAGTACCTGGGAATTTGTGAAGTAGCTCTGGGGTTAATCGGCTTATTTTTTCTTGGAAAAGGCTTGATATTTTGGGCCATTGGTTTTGGTGTACTTCATATTATTTATGGGGGAATTATGTACTTTAGGCACGACAGAGGATGAAAGAAATTCACCAGCTAAATAAATTATTCGAAAGTAGAATCAGACTTGGCATTATGTCTCTATTAATGCTCGAAGAATGGGTGGATTATAAACACATGAAAACAACTTTACAACTCACTGATGGGAACCTGGCAAGTCATGTGGCCGCGCTCGAAAAAAACGGCTTGCTGGAGGTCAAAAAGCAGTTTGTTGGTAAACGACCCCACACCAGTTACAAAGCCACAGTTACTGGAAAAGCGGCATTCAACAGTCATTTAGATGCCCTGGAATCCTTATTAAAAAACAGAAGCTAAAAAAATTTGCACTATGAGCTTTGTAACTCAAAGTACTTTTTACAAAATAGACTACTACATTCGATTCGGGTATGTGGGTCTGAGTTTAATCACCTGGTCTGCCATGCATTTAGTAGGAGATGATTTTGGCGCCTTTCTTCTATTAATGGTACCAAGTGTCCTCCTCTATCCCTACTTTTTATTATCCAGTTTCGTTAAAGCTTTCAGTCCAAAGCAGCATATCCGACCATTTTACCAACACTTGCCCCATTTTGAAGTATTTGTACAAGGTCTGTATATGCTGGGTTTCTACTTTAATCCCTTCGATTTGGACATGCGCGTTTTTTGGATTCCACATACACTGATATCCATTCTATTCATCAGACATTTTCTAACCTTTAAATCCATTTACAATGAAAAAAAATGATTGGTATTTTCTGGGGCTATTAAGCCTATACAGTGCTCTATTCTATCAACAAGTTCCGGGATTAAATCTTCTGATCTTTACCCTGGCTTACGTTGGAGTGATGCTCATTCAACATTATAAAAAGCTCAATTCCAAACTCATCGCTTCCGCGATACTATGTCTGTTGGCAGGATCAAGTGTTTTCATTTACGGAAACCTTTTGAGTTTCATCAGTAGTGTGGTCTCAATCGGGATTTTCAGCTTTCTGTGTTTCTCAGCAAAAAACTCCATTTTCGCAAGTGTCTTTTTTGCGCTTTACAATCTCATGTTTTCTATGTTCCATATTTTTGTTGATGGCGACAGGCGCATAAGTAAAGTGAACAAAATAACGGAGAAAAAAGTCACGAAAACTGTCGGATTTATCCTCATTCCCCTTTTAGTGGTTTTAATCTTTGTGCTACTATACAGACATGCCAATCCGGTATTCAAAGAACTCACAGATCAAATCAGTTTCAACTTCATCTCATTCAAATTCATTGGGTTCACATGTCTTGGAGCCATTGTTGTCTATGGCATATTCTATCCTAAGGGAATAGAACAATGGCATATCTACGAAACACGGATTCCGAATAAAGCACTTCATACTGATGGCTGGGATCAATATCTTTCCCGAGACTCAGAACACAAACTCGCCATTTGGATCATTGCGCTGCTCAATATTCTCATTCTTTTTGTGAACCTCATAGACATTAACTACTTGTTTTTAGGAGGAGAATTCCCCTCTCATCTTACCCTTGCAGAATTGTTACACCAAGGCGTCAATACACTCATATTTTCAATTGTGCTTGCCATCATAGTTGTACTGGTATTCTTTAGAGGTCGGCTTAATTATTATGAAAACAACCGCACACTCAAGATTTTAACCAGCATTTGGTTGGGACTGAATTTGTTGATGGCACTGATCACTATGGAGAAAAACCACATTTACATCTCAGAATATGGTTTGACTTACAAGCGCATTGGTGTCTACGTCTACCTTTTTCTGACAAGTCTGGGGCTGATTTACACTTTCATTAAAGTTCACAAAATCAGGTCCAATTGGTTTTTGGTGAGGCAACTGGGCTGGTATTTCTGGGGGACTCTGGTGATCGCTGCTTTCATTCCCTGGAACTTGCTAATTGCCAATTTCAACATCAATAAATACCTCAATGAACAGAAGGACATAGACCTGGCTTATCTTTACGAATTAGGACCAGACACCTTCCCTATTCTATTGAACCATGAGACAAGTCTCAGTCAGTCTCAAGATTCACAAACATTCCTGCACTTGCACAAACACATTGATTCATTTATTGAACACACCGATTCCAAATCCTGGCAATCTTACAATCTGAATGATGACCTGGTTCGCATGAAGCTATTAGAAAGCACTGACTATGAGCAGTAAACGCATATCACTTACCATCACCTATCTCAAAATCACTTTTTTGATGTTGAGTATTCCTTTAGCCAACAAATTTGGTTTTTGGCTTGGGAGTTTCTTTCACGATCCTGTGGAAAACGAAATCTCTTCAGCTCCCTTGGGAGACATGTATGGATTCACAATTCTATGGTTGATAATAGTCTCATTGATATTTCTAGGCTTGATTTGTTATTTACATGATCAAGAGCCTCATTTGAAATCTATCGCTCTGATTCTTCACGTGGTATACTGCTACACAGTAGTCTATACAACACAATCGGAATACAGCCTCCACCCCTATGAACATGCACTTCAAATAGTTGCCTGCTGGAGCACCATCTTCACTAAACCCATTTTAGACCACATCTTTTACAAACTCTTAAACTAAGCTTTATGCCATTTACATTTTCTCATCCTGCCCTGATTTTACCCTTTGTCAAAATGCCCAGGAAATGGGTTTCGGCTACCGGTTTGTTCTTTGGCAGTATGCTGCCGGATTTTGAATACTTCTTACGCCTTGACTTTAGAGCAGATATAGGTCATTCGATTGTTGGAATTCCTTTGTTTTGTTTGCCTCTGGGACTTATTCTGAGCTACCTATTTCATTACCTCATAAGAGACAGTTTCATCAACAATTTGCCCTGGTTTTGGCAAGCCCGATTGCATCACTTTAAGATGTTCAATTGGCATAAGCATGTGAAGTCTTACCCCTGGGCAGTGATTGGCTCCATTTGTCTTGGGGCTGGAAGTCATATCTTTCTGGATGCTTTTACACATGTTGATGGCTTTTTTGCAGAGCGCTCTGCGTTTCTCCAAAATGACCTTGTGGTGTATGGCTGGCAAATGCCCTGGTTCGCATTTCTGCAACAACTGCTAAGTGTATTGGGCTTGCTCATAATTGCTTTGTATGTGGCGTTTAGAAGTCCGGCAGAAGCTTATCTCAATGCTGTTAACTGGTCGCTTTGGAGCGCGCTGATTCTCATCACTTGTATCATGGCGATTGTTTTCTTTAAACTCTCCCCAAGTGAGCTACTCATTCAAAAAATGGTAGTGAGTTGTATTTCCGGAGGTTTGGCTTCAATGGTATTGACACCATTATTAGTACGAGAGTGAAGGAATGAGTGAGGGTTGGTGTGCTAGGACACACCCCTCAATGGAACTATTCACTTAGATGATTGGGGCGGCGTTGTCCCCTCTCAGGAGGGAAGGGATATTGGGAATTGGATGGACTAGCTATCTAATGACACACTCTTTCCTTCGTCTGAGTGGTATTTAATAGGTAGTTTGGATTGCCATTGGGAATACATTAATTAATCAACTCAAAAAATATTATGAAACAGAGACTTCAAGCTTTCAAATACGCGTTTGAAGGCGTTCGTCCACTTCTGAAGGAAACACATTTCAGAATTCATTTGTGCTTTGCCGGAATTGCTATAATCATCTCTGCATATCTAGATATAGATAGAAAGGACTGGTTATTCATAGGGTTATCAATAAGTCTGGTCCTCATTTGTGAAGCGTTCAATACTGCTTTAGAGAAATTATGTGACCGGGTGACAAGAGACAGAGATCCTTTAATAAAAATTGCAAAGGATGTGAGTGCATTGGCGGTTTTGATGGCAGCCGTGTTTGCGCTGGTTTGTGGGGGTGTTATTTGGTTGGATAAGCTATGAATCCTCCATAGCCCACATAATGACGTCACGAAAATCCTTTTTAGCGAAACTTACATAAGTGCGTAAATCTTCCAGACTTCCCTTCGACAATTTAAGGACCGCAAGCCGAGTATTTTCCAGATTACATTCTGACTCAGCCATAACGTGTTCAAGTCTAATGGATTCCAATTCCCATTTAACAAGAGTATGTTGGTCTTTTTTGAAAGTCTCTTTGATGTATGCCATGATGCTCTTTGAAAGGGTCATTCGGTCAAAGGGATTAGGGTTTCGGTTATGAATTTGTCCAGTATTCTTTTATACCTTAAAAAACGAATTACGAATAAAATAATTGTCCTTCCCGCTACTTCTGTCTGAATTCCCAAATTGCATTCCACATATTTAAAACTTCATTAACATTCATAAAACATTCCTCTATTTTGACTTGACTTATGCTCTTAAAAGGCATACATTTGCCGCCACGATAAACACGTGGCTGTTGAATACATTTATTAACCAGGTTCGGCTGTTTACCTACGAGCATCCGACCTTCTAAAATATATCGTTTCTATGAGACAATTAAAGATCACCAAATCCATCACTAACAGGGAAAGTCAGTCATTAGACAAATACTTACAGGAAATAGGAAAAGAGGACTTAATTACCGCCGAAGATGAGGTGGAATTGGCTCAAAGGATTAAACAAGGTGATCAGGCCGCATTGGAGAAGATGACCAAAGCGAATTTGAGATTCGTGGTATCGGTGGCCAAACAATACCAAAATCAAGGATTGACACTTCCGGATTTGATCAACGAAGGAAACTTAGGTTTGATTAAAGCGGCTCAAAGATTTGATGAAACAAGAGGATTCAAATTTATCTCTTACGCTGTATGGTGGATTCGTCAATCGATCCTGCAAGCTTTGGCAGAACAATCAAGAATTGTGCGCTTGCCATTGAACCAGGTAGGCTCTCTAAATAAGATTAACAAAGCCTTCTCCAAATTGGAACAGGAATTTGAAAGACCACCAAGTGCTAGCGAAATTGCTCAGGTATTGGATTTACCGGAAGACAAAGTGTCTGACACCATGAAAGTATCTGGTAGACACGTGTCTGTTGATGCCCCATTTGTGGATGGTGAGGACAACTCTTTGTTAGATGTTTTAGTGAACAACGATTCACCTAATGCAGACAACTTCCTGATGAGAGAATCTTTACAAAGAGAAATTGAAAGATCATTATCTACACTCACTGAAAGAGAAAGAGATGTGATCAGATTGTTCTTTGGAATCGGTATGAATCATGGTCTGACTCTTGAAGAAATCGGATCAAAATTCGACTTAACCAGAGAACGCGTAAGACAGATTAAAGAAAAAGCTATTAGACGCTTAAGACATACCTCAAGAAGTAAATTATTAAAAGCCTATTTAGGTTAATCGACTAAATTTTATTGAACGTGGAAAGCAAACTAGCCAAAGGCTACGAAACAGAGCTAAGCGAATGGATTAGCAGAGAAAAAGCTGCCGTAAATTTGATCAGTGCAGTTGGGAAATTATTGTATGACAAGGGAACTGAATTGGTTCTTTTTAGAAACCATTTGGTAGACAGAAGTGTCTCTGAGGTTTTGAATCTTCACGAGTATGCGCGTAAGGTAGTGAACCGTGAAGTTGATATTTACCATACATCTGAATTGGCTGAAGAGCTTTACAAATTAGAGTTGAGACCAGCGAAATTAGACATTGGAAAATTGGCCAGTGAGTATATGGAGGAAAAAGCGAATTTCGGTTCAGCTTCTGAGTTCCTAAACCACAAATTGGCAGACTTGTTTAACCATGGGGAATCTACAGCTGCTCCTAGAGATGTTGTTTTGTATGGATTTGGTAGAATCGGAAGATTATGTGCCAGAGAATTGATCAAACAAGCAGGAAAAGGTCAGCAATTGAGATTAAGAGCCATTGTGACCAGAAATGCCAGTGACGATCAAATTAAGAAAAGAGCCGCTTTGTTGAGAAACGATTCTGTTCATGGAAAATTTGCCGGTACCATTGTTGAAGATTTTGAAAACAAGGTGTTACACATCAATGGTCAGTCAGTCCAAATGATTGAAGCCAAAAACCCGGAAGACATTGACTACACAGCTTATGGCATTGACAATGCTTTGATCATTGACAATACCGGAGTTTTTAAGGACAGAGAAGCTTTGGGAAGACACTTGAAGTGCAAAGGTGCCAATAAAGTTTTACTGACCGCACCTGGTTCTGAAATTCCAAACATTGTTTATGGCATCAACCATAAAGATTTGGACATTGAGAACGAAAACATTTTCTCTGCTGCATCTTGTACTACCAATGCCATCAGTCCGGTATTGAAAGTGGTTGAAGATCATTTGGGTGTTGAGAAAGGGCATATTGAAACGGTTCATGCATATACGAATGATCAGAACTTGCTGGACAACATGCACAAGAAACCAAGAAGAGGAAGAAGTGCTGCCATCAACATGGTGATCACCTCAACCGGAGCGGGCAAAGCTGTGACAAAGGTCATTCCTTCTTTGAATGGTAAGTTAACTGCAAATGCCGTTCGTGTTCCTACCCCTAATGGCTCTTTGGCTATTTTGAGTTTGAATGTAGGCAAAGCCACTTCTAAGGATGAGATCAATGCTTTGATTCGCAATGCGGCTTTGGAAGGTGAGCTCATCAACCAAATCAACTACAACGTAGATCCAGAATTAGTGTCTAACGATATCATAGGAAATACTTGTTGTTCTGTTTTTGATAGCAATGCGACAATTGTATCAAAGGATGGTAAAAACGTTGTATTGTATGCCTGGTATGATAACGAATTTGGTTACACCAAACAGGTGATTAGAATGGCTAAGTACGTGGCCAATGTGAGACGTTTGATTTATTATTAAACCGTTCTTTAAAACATTAAAAAGAGCGTTC